>CALRLS020000043.1:0-18768 GCA_943368815.1 Cyanobium sp. NIES-981 | reverse complement strand
TTTAATATCCTGTGCGTTTTCTTTTCTGGTCAGTTCGGTATTCTTATTGTTATTATTGGTTTCACGTGTAGTAAGCTCTGTTTCAAGTTGATTGGCATTTGTTTTCTTCGTTTTTAAGAGCGCATCGGCATCATCGTGGTCTCTCAAAGCATTATTATAATCAGTAGTCTTTTTATTAGCTGTTGATTGTAGTGATAATAATTCTTTCTCACCCTTGTTCAGTTCTTTTTCTTCGCTCTTGGTTATGGTTTTCGGATTACTATTGTTTTTATCTCTTAGTGGTTGCAAAGAAGCATTTTTATCAGTAACTGCCTGGTCGGCATCGTTTTTAGCTGTCAGACTATTATCTCTTTTATCTCTCAGCTTATCAACACCTGACTGGTCTTTGTCAATGGCCTTTTTATCAGTATCCAACTGTTTTTTCTTCGTGGCAATTTCCGTTGTTTCTCTGGTTACTTCTTCCCGTTCAGCCGCATTCTCTGTTTTCTTTCTTTCGATTTCCGGTCTGTTTCTATCCAGTTTCTCTCCGGTTGGTCGTAATCTTGCTTTTTCGGCATCAAGGTCCCGGCGTTCCTGTTCTACAATGGGCTCTTCGGTGGCAATAGCATTTTTCTCGTTTTCAGCCTTTAGTTTCTTGGCATTCACCATATCTTCTTTGAGCGTGAGCGCCTTAGTGAGTTTTATCAGGTTTTCTTCGTCCTTAATAACGCTTAGTGCATAAGTATCGCCCGATGCCTCCAGATCTCTTTTCTTTTGTTCTATATAATCTACTTTTTCCTGGGCTTTTCTTAGCTCTTCGGCATCTGTTTCATACTTGGTTTTACGAGTGTCGAGTGTTTTTTCTCTGTCTTGAATCTTCTGTTCTCTTAAAGGTATATCCACCGTCTCATCTTTATTGATATCGTTTTCACGTTTTTTAATATCCTCTTCAAGTGTTTTTACTCTTGCATCATCGGCGTCTGCTTCGGTGGTTTTCCTTTCAATCTCTTGTGTTTTGGTATTGATTTCTGTTTCCAGATCGCTTATCTCTTTGTTTAGATTGGTAATCTTATTATCTATCTCTGCGTTTTCACGTATTTTCTGATCAAGAACAGTCTGTTTACTGTTTTTGGCATTAGTCAGTGTCGTCAAAGTGGTTTGCTCATCAACCAGTTTCTGGTCTTCTGCCGGAGTTCTGCTGGTTTTGCTTAAAAGCTTATCAACTTTCGCCTGTTGGGTCTGTACTTTTTTGTTTGCCGCATCCAGTTCTTTTTGAGCAGTACTTTGCTCTTTGGTTTTGGTCTTTTTGTTATTGTTTTCTTTTGTCTGGTCGGTCTTTTTAGTTTTCAAAGCATCATTCTTTGCATTGAGACCGTCTGGTTTGTTAATTTTTAATTTATTAATTTCATCCCGTTTGTCCTGCAGGCTTTTCTTGTCATCACTAAGCTTGTTTTTATCATTGGTGAGTGCAGTCTTTTTACCCGGTATTGCATCCTTTATAGTTTGTACAGAATTTTTCTCGACAGTAATAGCTGCCAGCTCATCATCAATGGCTTTTTTCTCTGCCTCTACCAGAATCTTTTTCGTGGCAACTATTTCAGGGTCAGCATCTAGGTATTTTCTGTACTGAAAGCCTATCTGTTCTCTTTTCACATCATCTTCAAGCGTGGCCAGTTCAGACTGCTTGGTTGTTAAATTGGTTTTCTTTTCAGTAAGTGCCTGCTCTTCCTCGGGTGTTCTGTTAGGTTTTTGCTCTAGTGTATTTATCTCGTCAGTCAGATCCTGTACTTCCTTTCGTTTATTACGGGCTTCTTCGTTTTTCGTTTGAATTAATTGCTCGCTTTCAGTCTGGGTTTTGGGTTTTTTTACACTCTTGTCTGTGGTTTCATCCTTGGTTGAGCTTACTTTTTTGTCACTCATATCCGAAAATGGCCCTGGCGCTTCTATGTCATTCCAGGCAATTGTACCACCGGCTTTTATCAATAATGCTTCATTGATAGAGTCATAAATGATTGCTCCTTCAAACTTATAGAGCCTGAACTTGCCCACCTTCGCCATACCACCGGCGTTTTTGCCAATACTACCCGGATTTTCAAAACCTGCCTTAAATAAAAAACCGGTTACCCAGTCACCGTCGACATTCCGGTAACCGCCACCGCCGCCTACGGTAATCACCTTACCCATGTTGATACTCAATTCAGCACCTACTGCAACGCCGGCAAATTTATCTGTTTTGGGGTCTGTATAAATCTTACCATAAAGCCCTGCTACAAATACTGTAGGAAGTGTAATACCGGTCTGAAATATGTTGTCAACCCCGATTAGTTTTTTAAGTGTTGGGTTATAAACGACGTTAATCGGATGGAAAAACACTAAATCAACCAATGGCAAGGCCATTTTATAGATAATCGTCAAAGAGTCACTTACTGTAGTAAGCCTTTTAGCGGCAGAATTTCTCAGGTCTTCCTGCCCTTCTAATCCATCAAAACTATGTTCAGCCAATTTGGTAGAATCTTGTCTGATGTCTTCAATGATTCCATTGATTTTATCCTGATCCATATTGGCAAGAACCTTGGTCGGCTTGAAGAATTCGTCCCAGCCTTTGGTTAATGTCTTGACGCCTATGAGGTTAATTATATAATTTGTTTTTTTGTTAATGACATCTGGAACCGCTTTCCACTTCACTTCCAGTTCATGTACCTGATAGACGAACTTGTTTTTAGCTTCAATAGAGACAGAAACACTGTCACTGTCTGTCCCTGTACTATCTACCACAAAACCATCAAACAGGCGATTATTGGTGCTTGCTGATAATATTTCATGACCGGGCATTTGATTTGCCCTGCGTAACAGGCTTACTTTTTTCCCAAGGACACCAGGCAATACCTTCGCATTTAAAGTAATCCGGTCACCCGGAATCAGGGCATTTTCCTGCCCCCAGAAAGAAACCGCATTCAGAATGGCGGCAGTCATTGTAAGTTCCTTTTGCCCCTCATAATGCGAATACCGGATACCGTCGGCATTATAAACAATGTCTGTTATGTTATTCGGATTGGTAGACTTAACGACATTGCCTGAAGTGTTGGTAAAGAAGACTACTTCTACAGTACCCTTATTAATATATACTTCCCTGATTTTAGCCGCAGCAAAGTCTCCACCCAGAGTAATGGTGCGTGGTGATGCTGAATAATCAATCAGCACGTTGTCAATATCCTGCCCGCTGAGACGAATGAACGGAATATTCATTAATGAGATTCTGACACCCTTCATGAACAAAGGAATGGCAGAGACTGTATCTATCTGTAAGCCGAATTTTGTAGCACTGAAACTCTTAAAAAGCAGATTGTTATGAATAAATGTGTTTTTTGTGTAATTGAAACTAGTCAGACGTGCTATTTCTTCACTACTGAGGGTTAACTTCATTTTGTTGCTTACCCGCGTTGCTTCATTGTCTGTAATAGTTGGTGTTACTACAGCTACCAGCTCTACCTTTTGATCAGGTAAATCAGGACAGGCATTTAAAGGAGAGTTTGGTTGTGGAATGCCTTGCATAACTCTGCTCTTAAAACCAAACATTGTTCGTTCAAGAAAAACACTTGTCTGGAATTTGGTGTTCAGGTCTTTTAAATCTCCTGTCAATTTAGCGGCTTCAAGTCCGTTAATTTGATCGTCCAGAAAAATACCTCCGAAATAGGCATAACCAGCTTTCGGATTTGTTGTCCTGAGTAATTTAAGTTTTACACCCGATACTGCTATAGGTAAGCCATTAACCTTAATAGAAGTTGAGGTACTTTTTAAGCCCTGAGGGTGATTTTTCAGAATTTTACTATCTATCAGATTAGCCGTTCTGAAATCCTCAAAAATGTTAAGGAAGAGTTCCAGGAAGTTAGTTTTTATAGAAAAACTAAAACTAAGCGGGCCTAATTCAGTATCGATAGTAGAGGTGATATCTATTTTATAATCAGTAGCAGTCAGGAATACCAACTGGTCCATCTTTGAAGAAATCACAGGATAACCGAATAGTTTCTTATGACTGAATAACCATTTCTGAAATTTATCATCGGTTGGGGTAGCCGGGTCGGCACCTGTTAAAACGATGTCGCGCTTATAATTCAGTACAGACTTATTGGTAGCTACATAAACTGTTCTGGAAACATGCTTAGGAGATTTAGCCGTAATAGTCAGGAAACTTTCATCAATTGTAGCCGGAAATCTGAATTTATAAACACCGTTAGCATCTGCCAGTATATCCTTATAGCCCCCGGTGTACTCAATGCGTACATTGGCATAGGCCACTTTTGCCAATGTACGGTCACTGATGGTGCCTGTTATAAAAGACCCGGATTCCAATAAAACAGTTATGTCCTGTGAGAATACATTTGTGTTAATATCCGGAATACTTACCTGTATTTCTGAACCTGCATAAGGTTGTTTATCCGGACTTTGCAGGTTTTTAGGGTCTATATTGAGCACAATCATGCCCCTGTTGACCGTTGTTTTATACACAAGTTGACCTTTGGCATCACTCTCTCCGGCTGAAACAATGCCCTCAGAAACAAATACGCCTTTCACAGGTGTGTTTGCCCGTGCATCCAGAATTTTTATATTTACATAATAGTCTAAAAGTTCTTCTTTGAGCTTAATGATCCCGTTATCTGCTACACCGCCATAATATAAATTGGCCTGATCTTTTATATCGCCAAGTGGGGTTGCAAGCTCGCCAAGAAAGACACCGAAAAGATTAAATGAGAAATAACGAGTACTTACCTGAAAAGCACTTATTCTGGCTCCGTCTCCATTGGCAAAGCTCAATAGTGGCGAATCAGGGTTCGATGGCAGGATATTAGCTTCAGTACTTAACTGAAGCGTCGCATCTTTATACCCTTTCCTTTTAACCACTACTGGTACAGGTGCTCCTGCAGGGCATATAAAGGCAATCAGATTGCCTTTAGGAAACAATTGGACTTTCCCTTTGTCCGGAATATCAATCTCTACAATACCCCCATTAACATCCTGCAATTGGGCAGCTACAACTACCTGCTCTTTGGCTTTCAGTTCGAAATCTTTGACATTCTCAAGCGTAAGAGAGGAAATGTCTATGCTGCTTTCGGCCATTTTTGTGCCTTTGTAGCCAACTACTACCGGAACAGACGTGCCACCTCTTTTATAAGGGAAGCCTTCAATGCGATACGTGCCATTGCCGTTAGAGAAAGCGAAATATTCTTTTCCATCAGCCATAAGACTTACTTTTGCATCAGGAAGCACCTGAAGTGGGCCATTCGATTTACTTAGCTTTATTGTTCCTGTCAGGTAAGGGTTTCCACGTTTAACGGTATAGAACTCAGTAATTTGCCTAATCACCATTTCGTTTGGCGTAGCTTTAGTTGTAGCCAGTTCGAAAAAGTATTCTTCATAAGGTACAGTACCCTTTATTTTTACCAGAAATTTATCCTGTACATCAGTGGTATTATAAAACAAGCCTGCAAACAACTGCCCGGCTTTTCCTTCGGCCACTTTGTAATAGGGTTTATTGAAGATAGTTTCGGCAACACTCGGCACACCGTCTGAGAAATTCTCATATTTCAGATAAGGATAATCAACGAATAGTGACGTTTCCCGGTACAATGAAACCGTGAAGTCACCTATAGGCTCATTGATATAATTCAGGAAGGCATAATCAAGTACCATGGGCCTTAATTGGAATGTAGGAGCAATAAACACGAGGTCATCGTTGTCAGTCACTACAGTTCTCTCATCGTTCTGGTCAAGGAAGAAAGCCCGCTTGATTTTTCCGAAAATCGGGTGATTAATTACAAGCCAGACCTTATTGCTGATATCTGCTCCCCTTAGTGCTTCAATAGGGTATTCCAACGAAAAAGACCCTGCCGGACCACTTTCATTGACTGCCAGCAGGTGGTTTTCAGCCTCATCTAAAAATACTTTTATTTTAGCCTTGCCTAATGGTTTTTTATCATCAGAGCGTACAAGCTGGGTATTGACAACATCTACAGCCGTACTCCCGATGATAAATTTTTCTTGTGGAGCACCCGATATTCTGCCTAAAGCTTGTTCGTTTTTATCAAATACCCAAAAGATATTGCCTTCAATGCGCCTCTTTTTCAATACCATCTGCTTATCAGTCGGTTTACCGAAAATGAAGTTTACGATATTTGATTTGCCCTCGTTTTTAAAATTGTATTTTAACTCGGGTTGAGTTACGAGCATAGCTACATATCGCTCACCTATGGCCAATTGCGGTTGGTCAATTCCGTAATCGAACTCACCTCTGCCATTAACTTTATATTCGAGAACGTTGGTACCATTAATTACTTCTTCCGGTAATTGTCCGGGATATAGCCTTGCTATTTTTAAAGTATATTGAAAAGTATTGATAGGATTCCCCAGATAATCCTGTGGTTTGTTCCAACGGAAACCTATGTGTTGTGGTTTTATTGTAAGAATAGTATCCTGACTCATAGCTGATGCTATTCGTAATGCCGGTGGGTCAAATTCCGGTGTCAGGTATTTAAAGAAATGTACTTCACTATAGCCTCTGTTTTCAAAAACACTTATTTCGTCCAACCCGCGTCTGGCAACGGCTCTTACAGCCCATCCATAGGTACGACCCTTGATTAGTGGGGGCATTGTTGGGCCATAAAGAAAACTCGTAGCCCGGGTAGTGGTAGTATAATAAGGCGGTTGTGAGAAAAACAAATGTTGCAGATTACCCGAAAACCCATTCGGAACAATCAATTCGGTCAATATAAATTCATACTCAACATTATTCAGCTGAAAATGACGGGGTGTCCACTGGAATACAAGGTTCTGAGGCAATTGCTCAGCAACAAAAGATTGATTTTCGGGTAAATTTAAGAAAGGTGGCTGATTGGATTTCAACCAAAGGTAATTCGTGAATGTTTTAACCGATAATTGTTTTCCGGTTTGTGCATCGAAAATCTGTACACCAAAACGATAAGTTCCTTCAGGTAGCGCTTGTGCATATACATTCGGGGCGACATTCAGGTTTTCCGGACGAAAATATGTGGCAATATCACCTGCCGGCATTACATAAGGCACGCCAGAGTTTAGTATAACCGGACTTGCACCTACAACGGCTTCACGGCTTTCGATACTGAAGCCGATGCCTTCAAGAAAAAATTTCAAACGAACTGAACGACTACCCAGAACAAGGTCACGGTTGATGAGTATTAGAGAAATGTTTTGTTGATTAGGATTAGCATAATCATTCAGATAAACAGGATAGGGCGTGGTAAGATTTATTTTAGCAACAAAAGGATATTCCTGTTGAGCTGCTGACTTTTGCACAGAAAAGAGCCAACAACCAAGTATAAAAATAAAACTTATGTATTTTGTAAAGCGCATTTATATACTGTTTAATGAGATTAAAAAGAATAGTTGTATCCAAAAGACAAAGACACATAGCTTCTGGATTTTTTTTCATAAGTGGTATGCGAAAAGCCTAAATTGCTCACCAGCGAGTGCTGCTTTTTAATAGTATAATTGGCATTTACTCTTAAATTGATATTGTTGTTTTGGGCATCGGACGATTGAGAAAACAGATATGATGCTGAAAAATTAGTACGTAGAGCATTCTGTAGAAAACCCTTCTGAAAGCCTAAAACCGGGCCAGCGGTAGTGATATTATCTGCACCAATAGTATTATAGCTATAATTGATTCCTACACTATAGCCCATGTATTTTTGCAGGAAGGAAGAGGAGTAGCTTACGGTGCTATTGATAAAATTTGAGCCATGGCCTACCCTTACAATATCACCCTGTTTATCGGCTGAAGTCATAAAGGCAATATTAGCTACCAAAGCATCATTTTTGGTTTCGGTACTTTGAAAATTGTAAATACTATTGAATGAGAGATTATTAGAAATCTGCGTATAGCGTAGAGTATCCAGTTGGTCAAAAGGTGTGAGCCGTTTTACATCATCAAATACTGTTCTGATGTACGAATAGGAGGTAAAATTAGAATAATCACCACCGATACTCCATTTATCAGTGATATTTGCATTCAGATTTACCGAACCTACCACACGTCTTTGTCCACTGCTTTTGATCTTTTTAATATCGCTGTTTTGCAGACCCAGGTTCCCGTTTATACTTACCCGGTCTTTCCACAAGGTCTGATTAAAGTTGATTGTCCAGTTTTCGAAGTCGTTTACAAAGAAATAACCTCCTAATGTGCGATAGAAAGGGTCTACACGTTCATAACCCAGGCCAATAAGGGTTTTAGTAGCGGCAATGTTGTAATTCAGGTTGGCTTTTATAGCATTGTAAGATTTGGTGGTGCTATTAGCCGGATAAAACCAACCGGCAAGTGATTGTATCTTTTCATCACCCTGTGCTTCTTTATTGGTAGTCAGCACACTATTATGATAATCAAGGTCTAATTGTAAAACCTTAAACAAGGTGGAACCGAATTGTAATCCTAAAACCAGATTACTCTGTGCATCGGGTACTTTGTCAGCCTTAATCAAGGTCGGATTAATAGAGTTCAGGTCGTCTGATGCTCCAAAGGCAGTCATGCCGATACGATAATTATTACCTCTATACGTTGCCTTTACGCCATAGCCCATTCTTTTATAAGTGGGGCCAATCAGGGTATCACTTGTTTGTGCTTTTACGAGTCTGCCTGCCATGAGGCTGATGTTCCACCGGTTGGGAGAGAGGTCGAATCCAATGCCCTGATACTGATGCCCATTGAGTGAATACGGAGAAAAACTGGTAAAATTAGTGCCGATATGGGCGGTTGCCCATTTGTAAGTGGGGTGTAAACTTAGTTGATTAAAAGAATAGGGTTGGCTGTAAGCAAATTTTCGGTTTGAGTAAGAAAGTATAATAGGGATATTTACGCCATAAAGATTGAGATTAAGCGTACCTGAAAGAAAAAGGCTCAGCGGCTGCACCCCCTGATATGCAGGTGAATTAAAAACAGTATTAAACGATAAACCTCCGCTTAACTTTACTCCCTTAGCAGGCTTTATCTTTTCAAGGTCAAGCGATTGCCCGAAGGCAGGCCCGACGATGAAAAAGAGCATAGCAATGCCAATAATCTTTCTGGCGTAAATGTTTTCACTCATATAGCAATTGTGTATATTTTAAAAAGCTAACAGCCGAACACCAGAAGATAAATAAGATTCACTCAATGCATTTCGTCAATTATTCGCTGGTCTGCTCTGTCTTTTCAGATTTTTTCAATTCGAGTTCTCTGCCTTTATACTCAAAATATTCCCATACTGTCCAGGCAAGAAGCAAAAAAAACAATACCACAATAAGGTATACGAGAGATGCTCTTTGGGGTTTCATCAGATTCCGGATAGGTATAAGGCAAGTGTTTCGGTTGGGACAAAACTACCGCTAAATAAGATTCTGAAGCAAATTTTGGGTGTGACAAAGCGTGACAAGCGTATAAAAACGCTTTTGGAGGCATATTTGACTATATATTTTCGACAAGATTTTCCAGGCTTTCTTCTTCTGTCAGATTCAATTTGCGTTTAAGCCTGCTTCGCATCTGGCGAATAGCATCGGTAGAGACGCCGGACATAGAAGCCATTTCTTTATTGTTGAGTTGAATTCTGACAAGACATAGAAACCGGATTTCGGCTGCTGATAGGGCAGGGAGCTTTTCTTTAAGACGGGAAAGGAAGCCACTATAAACTTTTTCAAATAATTCTGTAAAATTGCGCCAGTCATTTTCTGTTAATATCACAGAATCCTGTAATATTCTTAATGAAGCCTGTTGAGATGCAATTGCCTGTTCATTTGATTTGTCAGAATTTGTAGTATTAACCCGTTCAATTTCCTCATAAGCTTGGGCAATTAAATCATTCTTTTCCTGAATTGATTTGGTAAATGTTTGCATTTGCTCTTTGGCAGATGTTAATTCCTGTTCGGCTACCAACTTTTCAAGAACCAGTTTCTGCTGCTTGTTTTTTTGTTTCAATTGCAAACGACTAAACAAAAGCAGATTGACAATCATGGCAGAAAAAATCAGCACCAAAAAAATATTCCGGATAAGCAGTTGTCGGGATTTCTGATGATTAATAGCATCAATCTCAGTCTGGTAGAGTTTATGTTCAGCATCCTGATTAGCCTGAACCATTTTAAGTGCATTAAATTGCCGGGCCAGACTATCTTTTACAAAATTTGTAGAATCAAAGTAAAGCATGGCCAGTTCATCCTGGTTTTTAAGCATATATAGTCTGGTTAGGGTGCTATATAGCAGTAAATAATGCTCAGGGTGCTGACCGGGGTCTATCTTTTTTCTTGCTTCATCTAATAGTGCTTCCGCCTCAGGAATATTATTTTTTTTAAGTTCAATCGCGGCCAAAACTGTACGCGGTTCTATGGCCAGTGTCCAGTCATTTTTATGTCTGTGAGATTCAATATCTCTTTTTAGAAAAGGAATGGCTTTGTCATATTCTTGATTTAAAAAATAGCGATAACCCACATTGCCACTGGCTACACCAATCCAGAAGGTGTCTTTTTTTGCGATAGCGTTTTTCAGAGAGGCATTGAAATAATAATCCGCCGAATCAGGCTGATTCAAAGCCGTGAAGCATTTACCAATCAACATAAAATTGGTAGTAACAAAATGGTTAGACTTATACAGGCGCTCACAATCTAAGGCGCTTTTGGCGTAGAATATGGTTTTCTTATAATCTTTGAAATGATAATAGGCGTAAGCCAGCTGATTAATACAATTAATTTTATCAGGAAAAGCAAAAAGACTCACATCTTTAATCAGTTCAAACATGTGCAGATAATGCTCAAAGGCCAGTTCATAATTTTTCACCCTGTAAAAATAGAATGCTCCAAAGTGTTTTTCAACTGATGCCTCATTGAGCAATTTTCTGTCGTGGGCTATTTTCAGTATTTTTTTTAGCGCATTATAGCGAACTTTGGTAGAATACTTTTCACGATAGAGGAAAAAACTCAGCTCGCACATATAGGTGTCCATTTCAAAGGCCTGATCACGGTGCTTGACGGCAAATTCTCTCATGGCCAGCACTTCATTGAAAAATCTGGTAGAATCATAATTTTGATTAACTGTTTTCTTCTCCCAGAAATCTCCAAATGCCTTAGCTCTCTCAACATAATCTTTATGGAGAAATTTTTCATATTGTCCGCATACATCAGAAACAAAAAAACAGCAGAATACCCACAAGCATATTTTATTAAACATCTTCTTTTTACTCAGAAATAGATATTTCTATTAAAGTGTTAATTTTTACAACGAAATTCAGTGATGAGAGGGGGCATCTTCACTTTTAGTTGTGTATTAAAACAGCCATTCTAATAATGACCTTCTTCGTTTATGTAAAAAACGACATTAATGATGAGTCTCTTTTAGGAAAGTTATATTACGTATTCAAAATAATGGGTTTTTTAATGGAAATTAAAGGAATTGCCAGGAAAATTTATAGTGAGAGGCACGAGGGTATCAGAATCATGACGGTTTTCTTTGATGAATCAGATGGTCTGGACAGTAATGTAAGTGCGTAGTCAGGGAGTATTATATGAAGGATTTTCATCTAAAACAAAATTGGGATATGAATAATCAGATTATCCATATCCCAATCAGGTACATGTTGCTAACAATAAAGAAGACTTGTAAAACAAAGTGTCTTCCTTATTTATTTTATAAAAATTATGCCTCTGCTTCTATGACATTAATTTTTTGAATTTTATCTCCCTGACGGATAGCGTCAACGATGTCTAGACCTTCAACGACCTTTCCAAAGCAGGTATGGTTGCGGTCGAGGTGAGCCGTGTTTGAACGGTTATGGCAGATAAAGAACTGCGAACCACCTGTATTGCGACCTCTGTGTGCCATTGAAAGCACGCCTTTGTCGTGGTATTGATTATTGCCTGTTAATTCACAATCAATGGTATATCCCGGTCCACCTGCACCAGTTCCGGTCGGATCTCCACCCTGAATCATGAAATCAGGAATGACACGGTGGAATTTCAAACCATCGTAGAACCCTTTTTTAGCAAGTGTTACAAAATTATTGACTGCAATTGGAGCATCGTTTTCATAAAATTCGATAAGCATCGTTCCCTTATCGGTAATCATCTCAGCTTTTAACATTGTTTCTTTTCGTTGCGGCGACCCGTTTGAAAATTTAAGAATTATATACTAAATTTTTAATACTTTTAAATAATACTAAATACTGTTAACCGCCGATAGTAGTCATAGACTCTGAAACTAAACTCTTCCGGTTTCTTTCTGCCTCAAAACCATCTAAAGCACGGCTTTGCATGGCTTCGCTAATCAATAACTTAATTTGCTCATCAGAAAGTTTCTGACGCATCATATCACGAATATTAAAAACCCCATCGTCATACAAACAGGTTTTGAAAACTCCGGTAGGGGTTACCCGAATACGATTACAGGTGCCGCAAAAAGTACGGCTGAAAGCAGCAATAACGCCAATTGAACCTTTAAAGTTCGGAATCTGGTAATTATAGGAAGTAGAATTAGGCTCGTCTTGTAATCTGTATATTTCAGGATAGACGGAACGGATTAAATCCATTATTCTTCCGTAACTCCAGAAATTCTGAATCTGGTCAGGACGAAGCCCTGCACCATTAAATGGCATTTCCTCAATAAACCTTACCGATACATTCCGGTCTCTTGCCAGTTCAACCATCGACAGAATATCTTCATCATTTTTGCCCGACATTACCACTGTATTAATCTTTACAGGAATATCATGTTCCAGAAGTGTCTCTAAAGTCTGCCAGACTTTATCAAACTCGTCGCGACGGGTAATTTCAAAAAATCTTTGACGGTCGAGAGAGTCAAGGCTAAGATTAACAGAACTCACACCCAGTTTTTTCAGTTCAGGCACAAGTGGTGCTGTTAATACACCATTGGTAGTAATGTTGATTTTGTTAATCCCGTCAATCTCTGATAATTTCCAGAGAAAAGGCATAATATCTCTTCTCAGAAAAGGCTCCCCTCCTGTAATGCGAACTTTGCTGATGCCCA
Organism: Cyanobium sp. NIES-981; assembly: GCA_943368815.1. Classification (GTDB taxonomy): domain Bacteria; phylum Bacteroidota; class Bacteroidia; order Cytophagales; family Spirosomataceae; genus Emticicia. Next base: position 5,762 of record CALRLS020000043.1, on the reverse strand, counting down.
TTTCAGCGAGAATGCTCACCAACCGAATCATTTCTTCATAGCTCAACAAATGAGGTTTTGGCAAATACTGAATTCCTTCTTGGGGCATACAATAAAAGCAACGCAGGTTACAGCGATCTGTAACTGCTAACCTCAGATAATTGATGGGCCTGCCATGATTGTCTATGAGCATAGAAAGCTATTTAGTGATTGAGCCTACGCGGCCCGGTGATTTAGTGAATGAGTGATTAAGCTGGTTTGCGGTATAATAACAAATAATTGTGTTATACAGTGCCATTTAAATATTGCAAACAACTGCTGAAGTAAAAAACAATTATTATTCACTAATTCGCCATCCACGATTCGGAGTTAAAAATAATCACTCAATCACACATTTCTTTCAGTAAAAGTACTCACATTCCTATAAAAACAAAAGAGGCATGGGTGTCCACGCCTCTTTTAATCTATATTCAAAATTATGCTACTGCTTCTGCAAGTACCAGAATCTTATTTTTTACTACTTCTACCACGCCACCATCTACTACAAATGTTTGTTTTTTACCATTTGCTTCGATTACCAAATCACCTTTGGCAAGTGTACTGACAATAGGAGCATGGTCTTTCAAAACCTGAAAACGACCTTCGCTACCAGGGAAAGAAACAGCGTTTACTTCGCCAGTATATACTTTTTTATCGGGGGTAATTATTTCTAAATTCATGTTATTATTTATTCGCTTCTGCAATCAATTTTTCACCTTTCACAACAGCATCTTCGATTGTTCCAACTAAGTTGAAAGCTGATTCAGGAAGATTATCGTGAAGACCGTCCATGATTTCGTTAAAGCCTTTGATAGTATCGTTGATATCAACCAATACACCTTTCAAACCTGTAAACTGTTCTGCTACGAAGAATGGTTGAGACAAGAAACGTTGTACACGACGTGCGCGAGATACAATCAGTTTATCTTCTTCTGACAACTCTTCCAGACCAAGGATAGCGATGATATCCTGTAGTTCTTTATAACGTTGTAAGATGTTCTTTACACGTTGTGCAGTATTATAGTGAGCATCACCTAATACAGCAGCAGACAAAATACGTGAAGAAGAATCAAGAGGATCCACCGCAGGATAAATACCAAGCTCAGAGATTTTACGGCTTAATACCGTTGTCGCATCTAAGTGGGTAAATGTTGTGGCCGGAGCAGGGTCAGTCAAGTCATCGGCAGGTACATATACCGCTTGTACTGATGTAATTGAACCACGCTTCGTTGACGCGATACGCTCTTGCATATTACCCATTTCAGTTGCCAATGTTGGTTGGTAACCTACGGCAGATGGCATACGACCCAAAAGGGCTGATACTTCTGAACCTGCTTGTGTAAAGCGGAAGATATTATCGATAAAGAATAGAATATCACGACCTTTGCCTTCGCCATCACCGTCACGGAAGTGTTCAGCAACTGTAAGACCTGATAAGGCTACACGGGCACGGGCTCCCGGAGGCTCGTTCATCTGACCGAAGATAAAGGTTGCCTGTGATTCTTTCAAAGCTTCTTTATCTACTACGCTCAAATCCCAGCCGCCTTCTTCCATTGAGTGTTTGAATGCGTCACCGTATTTTACGATACCAGACTCAATCATCTCACGAAGTAAGTCATTACCTTCACGTGTACGCTCACCTACACCGGCAAATACTGAAAGACCAGCGTAAGCTTTGGCAATATTGTTAATTAACTCCTGAATCAATACGGTTTTACCAACACCCGCACCACCAAATAAACCGATTTTACCACCTTTTACATAAGGAGCTAATAAGTCGATTACTTTGATACCGGTGAAAAGAACTTCGGTTGAAGTTGCTAATTCTTCAAATTTCGGAGCCGAACGGTGGATAGACATACCCGGCGTAGTAACTTGCTCTAAACCGTCAATTGCCTCACCAACTACGTTGAACAAACGGCCTTTGATGGCATCGCCTGTTGGCATAGTGATTGGTGACTCTAAGTGCAAAACGTTCATTCCACGTTGTAAACCTTCTGTTCCGTCCATTGCGATGGTACGTACACGGTCTTCTCCAAGGTGTTGTTGCACTTCTAAGACAACTTTTTGACCATTTGCCTTTGTTACTGACAAGGCGTCAAGAATAGGGGGGATAAATGAATCCTTTCCCTCAAAACTCACGTCAACCACGGGTCCGATAATCTGTGAGATTTTACCAATATTAGCCATTTATGGAGTATTTTAAAATTTAGATAGATTGAAAGCCGGATGAGCTTCAAACAGCAACATCCCGTTTTGGGACGCAAAATTAATACTTCTACTTTGCAAAAACAAAATCTTAAGCAAGGAATTTGTATTTTTTTTAGATACCACCCCTGTTTTGGTCGAATATTATTAATAAAAGCGGAATACTATTTTGGTATAAAACGGAGAATTTACTAGATAAACAAGCCAAGAAACAATATTACCAGTCAATTGGCTTATCAAAAAATAAAAGATTAAAGCCGAATTAAAATATAACGTAAAAAAGTTGCGCCTGTTTATCTTAGCTATATTTCCAGTTTTCTTCAATGTCTTCAAGCCACTTTTTAGCTAACTCAAACAAAGGAGAGCAGAATTTCATCTGTATAGTCCCATAGTAGGCTGAGGGGAATGATTAATATGGATAGTTTTGAGCATTTTTTTATCAGAAATGTTTATAGAATTTATCAATTTCCTATATTGAATTGATATTTAAAGGTTATCATTTGCCTTTAACTTCTATTCTATCAATCGGGAAATTACTAATATTCAAAATTTTGAATATTAGGTGAATACCCTCTTCACCAGAACTACCATAGTCTATAGAAAACTTTAAATACTTATTCTTTTTATATTCAGTTAAATCAAGCGAATGAATTAATCCACCAGTCTTGTTCAAAATATTATTTTGGTTAAAGTTATCAACTTCATAATTTAAATACGCTTCAATTTTTTCTTTAATTATATTGTCAATTGGTTTAGATAAAATAATTTTTATTTCCGAGTCTAAACTAATTTGTTGAATTTGTACAACAAATCTATACCCGTCCAAGTATACTTTATTTTGAACAAATGCCATTTTTTTTAAATCATCTGCTAGTCTCTCATAATTTAAATCGTCTATCCAAAACTCTATTTCATCCTTTTCTACTTCATCTTCTAACTTTATCGGCAAATCTCCATTCTTGTTCTTCCAAAATAAACTGCCGAACTCAGTATAACTATATGGATTAGTAATAGCAAAACCAGAACATTTCATTATGTTACTTTCATTAACTTGTTCTGGAAATCGCTCAAGTGCAATAGACATTTTATCTAGACTAATATACCTTGATATAAGAGGTTTAAATATTTCTGTCAATTGTCTGTTTAATTCCTTTTTAAAACTCGGAGATATCGAAATTAGTACAAAGTCATTCTCAATGCGGATATGCCTTTCAATGATTTTCATAGTTAATTAATTTGAATATAAAACTTGTCATCCAATCGGCATTACATGTCTACTTATCTCAATTATCTTTCCATTTATCCTCAATATCTTCCAGGCTCATGCCTTTGGTTTCAAAAACAATAAATTTGGCAAAAAGTAGGCCCAGAAGCACAACGGCTGCATAAATACCAAAGATACCACCATTGGTGCCTAAAGAAGTGGCAGCCATAATCGGGAAGGTATAAGCAACACAGAAATCAAAGACCCAGTGGTTAAAACTACCCATACTCGAAGCAAAGCCTCTGATTTTCAAAGGATAAATCTCTGAAATTAACAGCCAGCCTAATGGCCCAAGGCTAATAGCAAAGAAAATAATATAGACATAAACCCCGCCTACCAGCATAAACTGTTGTAATTCGGGGTTTAAGGAATCTTTCAGATAAAATGCCAGACCAACACATGACAAACAGATAGCAGTACCGATCAGGCCTGTGTAAAGCAATGGTTTTCTTCCCCATTTATCTAAAAACATAATAGCAAACACTGTGGCAATTGAATTGGTTATACCAACCCCTACCGTGGCCAGTGCAGCAGTACTACCATCAGGAAACACATTTTTGAAAATATCTGTCGAGAAATAGATAATGGCATTGATGCCCGAAAATTGCTGAATAAAGAAAATACCAACGGCTATAAATAGTGGGATACGGAGCCTTTTACTGAACAGCATTTTCCAGCTGCCTTTATTATGTTTTTCGTTAGCTATAATTCTTTTGGTGTTTGCGAGCTCCTGTTTGGCTTGTTCCGGCTCACGTAATCGATTCAATACTTCCAATGCTTCTGTTTCACGGCCTTTGCTGATAAGCCACCGGGGGCTTTCCGGCACGAAAAGCATACCTGTAAATAAGATAGCTGCCGGAACAAAGCCTGCCCAGAACATGCTTCTCCAACCATCTACATGGTCGGCAAAGAAATAACCCACTACATAAGAAAGTAAAATGCCTAAGGTAATGGCTAATTGAAAGAACGTCACTAATTGACCTCTCATATTAGTCGGGGCAATTTCTGCCAGATATAAAGGAACAGTAGAGGCAACAATGCCAATGGCTAAACCTAAGAATAAACGCCCGATGATAAGAAATGCCACGCTCGGAGCAATAGCGGTGATAATTGAGCCTACCACAAAAACCAGAGAAGCTACAATATTTATTTTTTTTCTGCCGAGTATGTCTGTCAGAGGTCCACTGATAAATGGCCCGAGCATACCACCAGCCAACACAGCGCCTACAATCCAGCCCTCTGTTTCCGGGCTTGGGTGAAAACGTTCCCGCAAAGATGGGAGAGCTACATTAATAACGCCTGTATCGAAACCAAATAAGAGTCCACCGGTAGCAGCTACAGCGGCAATGAAATACAGGAGCAGGTTTTTGTTCATAAATGCATAGGTTAAGGTAAAGTGAGATTACAAATAAACTAAAATTTCGTTAAAATTTCGTAATTTCGTATTACGGATTAATAAGGAGAATACCCATATAGGGATGCCGGATTTCCGTTCCTTATATTTTGGTCATTGAAACTCGCAGAATGTTTTTAGAAAAAATCTATCTCTCTAATTTTAAAAATTACGAAGAAGCCTCCTATGTTTTCTCTCCACAAGTAAACTGTATTGTTGGTGAAAATGGTAGTGGCAAAACAAATCTGCTTGATTCCATCTATTTTCTTGCCCTCAGTAAAAGCGCTATTCATCACCAGGATGCCAACAATATCAATCATAATACTGACTATATGATGATTGAGGGTGTTTTCAGAAAAAATACACGAACACATCAGATTACCTGTTCTATTCAGCGAGGACAGCGTAAGGTATTGATGCATGAAAAGAAACCCTATGAACGTATCTCCGACCACATCGGGCAGTTTCCGGTAGTATTGATTGCCCCCGATGATACGGAATTGATAAAAGAGGGAAGTGAGGACAGAAGACGTTTTTTTGACGGGGTGCTTTCGCAGATGGATAATGAGTATCTGAACGATTATCAGCAATACAACCGGATTTTAGAACAAAGAAACAGTTTACTGAAAATATTTGCCGACCGGAATTTCATAGACCAGGACTTACTCGACACTTATTCTGACCCTTTGGTAAAGCTTGCCTTGCGCATTTACAGGCAGAGAAGGGAATTTATGGATACGTTCTTGCCAATTTTCAAAAGACACTATGCAGTTTTGAGCGAAGGTCGGGAAGAAGTAGAGATTATCTATGAATCTGAAGTAGCGAGTGGGGAATTCCCGCAGGAATTTCGCTTAAACAGACAAACAGATGTGAGAGCCC
>CALRLS020000042.1:0-18775 GCA_943368815.1 Cyanobium sp. NIES-981 | reverse complement strand
TTTATTCCCAATTCTCCGTTCTCAACCTCTTGAACTACGGCTAATTTAAAAGCATAACTGTAATCTTTCTGTGTACGCTTAATGTACTGATTTGCAATTGTTTCTTTCATAACATTACTTTTATTGTAACGCTATTTCAGGACGTGACACATAATAGAATAAAAAAATCCGCAGCATTATCTGGTGCGGATTTTTTTATTATAAGTACTAAGAATTCATTAATTGTCCATATCCTTCACTTGTTTTTAATATATAAATTATTGACTAAAAAAATGAATAAAAACATTCTTAAAATTACCATTCATTACATTTATTTTAAAATATTCAATAACTACGCAAAAAGAATGCGTAGTATCTAAATACCTTTGCAAATCATAATTTATGATTAACAATTGTAACAACTAATAAGATGAAAACAAGAGAAAATTTTCGACCAGAAGAACTGAGAATTAGAGACGCTTCTGATCAAGAACAGAAAAGAGGAAGAGAGATTTTTGAAAAATTAAAAAAACTTACTATTGCCAAAGAACCTTTAAGTCAGCATGAAAAAAACTTTTTTTGTCTATGTGTTAAAGTCTCTTTAAAAAATGATGGTTCTATAAATGATTATCCTTGTTGCGAAGATTACATATTTAAGGAACTTTATTTAACATATTGCCATGATTTAACAGGGGCTAGTAATTATACTAAAACTTCTGGGAGGATAATTCTAGATGTTAAAAATGATGAAAAAATTAAAGATTTAGATCAACTTATTAATCTTGCATCAGAATGGGAAAAAGTTATTGAAAAGAATAATCATTCTGGGAAATTGCTACAATGCATAAGTAAAGAGACCAGAGAATTAATTAAATCTTTGGATTCTGAATTTAATGAAAGAAATATTCCATTTGCAAAGGGAGCATTTTTATATAAATATAAAAAGTGGGGTATACTTCTATACTCCAAATTTGTTCATTTAATGATAAAAGAAATATCAGAGCAAAGTATAAATCATGATTTAGCATTTACATTGTGCAATTTAAGGATTGAAATGGATGAATGCACTTTAGCGCATATCTTATTAAGACATTATGGAGAAGGAGCTAAAAGGTTAAACACTCAAAAATCTCATTTTTATGGAGAATTCCATCCTAGAAACCTTCATGAGAACTTTAAAAATATTATTTCTTTAATTGATGCTTCAGGTATTTTACAAGCCAATGAAATACTAAAATTACCTTTTTTATATAAGGGGAAATCTTATCTTATTTGGATAAATGAAGACACAAAACAAGTAAAAGGGAAGGGTAATGTTAAATTTTATAGATTAAAAACCTTTTATCCTGTGACAGATCAGGATGTATTAAAAGATTTACAAGACAATTATATAATTATTAGAATCAATGATAATCTATCAATTTATAAAAAAGTCTAATAAATTATAAATTAGCATTTAATAATTTATACAAATTTGATTTTGCAGATTGCAAACACTTCAGATTCGTTCACATATGAAATTATTATATTTAAATAGGCTCTCACATTGATAAAATAAAAAATCCGCAGCATTACTTACTGCGGATTCAAATATTGGTCTACACATTTGTTATTCTGATTTCGACATTTCCTTAGCCATTTTCACTGCATTATAGGCATTTACAAGTCCTCCTGTTGATGACAAATCTTCAAATTTTACGATTTCTTTAGTCCCAGGTTTATATACTCTGAAATCAGGCACTTTTACAGATGATTCAAGAATAATCTTTTTGATTTGAGACGCTGTTAAATCCGGAAAATAGGATTTCAACAAAGCCGCAACACCTGTAGTAGCCGGAGCTGCCATACTTGTACCGCTTTTTTCTTCATATTTAGAACCCGGTACTGTTGAATAAATATCTACACCCGGTGCAAACACATCAACATTTTGTTTACCGAAATTACTGAATTCAGCCACTGCATCTGGTGCGCTCTTCCATGATAATGCTCCTACTGAAATCCAGTTTTCTGCTCTCTGTCCATTTTCATAAGTACTTGTCGGAAAATGTACATCAACGTCAACATCAAGGTTATCATTACCTGCTGCTGCAACTAATAATACCCCTTTCGACTGCGCATATTTCACCGCCTCGTCTACCCATTTTTTCTCAGGTGAATACGACTTTCCAAAACTCATATTAATGATTTGAGCGCCGTTATCTGCAGCGTAGCGAATGGCATTCGCCACATCTTTGTCTCTTTCATCTCCATCAGGCACAGTACGTACTACCATGATTTTCACATCATCAGCTACACCCATAATACCCAGATTATTGTTACGGTTAGCACCGATAATACCTGCTACGTGTGTACCATGTACACCATCCGGGCCAACCACTTCATTATTACCATATTCGCCGTATTGCAATTTATCAGGCTTATCTCCTACTACTGTACGTGGGTTGAAATCAAGGTTATAGTTATATTTCAGTTCGCTATCGTAATGTTCTACGGCATCTTTAATATCGCTTCCGGTTGCTCCTAATTCTATGAATTTCTCTAAAGTGCGTTTTGCAGCTCTTACACTGCGGTCAACATTATTTTCGTCTATGCCCGTAATATTTTCTTTTGTCAGGGTCTCTACTTTCAGGTAGTTTTTTATGATGGCTTCTGACTCCGTATAGTTTTTATATAATTGAGCATAGAAAGGTGCATATTGCTCAGCTTCCGAACGTTTCTCTTCGAATTCTTTTTGCAATTTGCCATATAAATCATATTCAGCCTGATTTTTACGAATCAGTTTTTTAGAAGGTTCAGCACCGAATTTCTCTTTGTATTGTTTCAGCAATCGGGTTAGCTCAACTTGTTCATGGTTCACATCCTGTCCGTCTTTGCCCCCTAAGAAATCCCAGCCGTTAATATCATCAATGAAGCCATTTTTATCATCATCTTTGCCATTACCTGCAATTTCTTTGCTGTTTACCCAGATTTTATCTTTCAGGTCTTCATGGTTTACATCAGTACCACCATCTATTACCGCTACTATTACAGTCTTAGAAGTTCTGCCTTTTAGTAATTCCTGATAGGCACGTTCTACACTCATGCCACGGATACCGTCTTTTTCAAAATCAAGATTTTGCCAGTTAGGTTTAGTTTTTAATTCTTGTGCACTAGTCAGAAAAGGGGATAAGAAAAAAGCAAAAAGTATTTTTTTCATTGTTTAGTTTTTAATTTGAAACAGAAATCCGTAAGGTTAAAGTAAATGGTTTCAGCCGAAAATTGACTGATATTATAATTTATAAACTGCGAAATAAACGAATTCCACTGACTTTTATTTAACCCATAATGGGTTATTTTATTAAGTGGATGTGTACAGGCTTAAAGTTTGGTTAAAGCCTGTCTGAAATCTTCAATTAAATCTTCGATGCTTTCAATACCTACCGAAATCCTGAGTAAGTTATCAGGACTTACCGAATGAGCCCCCTCTGCTGACTTGCGATGTTCTATTAAAGTCTCCACTCCGCCCAGACTTGTGGCATGTTTCACCAGTTTTAAATTTGAGGTCAGTTTCAAAGCGGCTTCCTGCCCTCCCTTAACGAGAATTGACATCATACCCCCAAAACCATTATGCATCTGTTTTTTAGCTACTTTATGATACTCGTTAGATTTCAGACCCGGATAATTTACTTTTTCTATTTGCGGATAGCTCTCTAAGAAAGTTGCCAGTTTCATGGCATTCTGTGCATGAACAGGCATCCTGACAGCAAATGTGGAAAGGCTTCGATACAACAACCAACAATCGAAAGGTGAAGGAATAACCCCCCCCGTAGTCTGGAAATTTCTTATCTTCGCTTTAAACTCCGGCGGCAGGTTCTCATTGACAATAATACAACCGCTTAATATATCTGAATGCCCGCCAAAATACTTGGTAGTAGAATGCATGACAATATCTACGCCAAAATCAAAAGGCCTGGTAAAATAGGGTGTTGCCCAGGTATTATCGCAGCCTGTTAATATATTTTTTGCCTTAGCCAGTTTTACTACTGCCTGTATATCTGTTATTTTCAAACTTGGGTTTGAGGGTGTTTCTATCCAGATTAGCTTAGTGTTCTTTCTAATTGCCTTTCTTATCTGGTTAATGTCCGTCATATTAACAGGTGTACAGCTCATACCCCAATGTGAATACAAACTTTCTATCATATAGCGGGTACCATAATAAATATCGTCCGGTAAAATCACATGGCTATTGGCACCCAGTGCATGAAAAACGCTCATAGTTGCTGCCTGACCCGATGAGAATGCCATGGCTTCTGTTCCACCCTCCAGAACCGCCAGTTTTTCTTCCAGCATTCTTCGGTTAGGATTAGACGCCCGCGCATAAATATCCCTTCCCTCTACAAAGTTCCCATCTTCGGCACGCTCAAATGTAGTAGAAAGAATAATGGGTGGTATGACTGCTCCGGTAGTAGGCTCACCATGATTTCCTGCATGAATGGTAAGAGTTTCTAATTTCATGTGTAATTTTGGGGATTAATTCTATAACCGTGCCACGCGCATTTACGGACGAGTATACGCGTGACACGGTGACGGCAAATATAACCAATAAATGAAGCAAAAACTTAACATTATAAAAATCGGTGGCAATGTCATAGACAATCCCCGAGCCTTAGCCCAATTTCTAAAAGACTTCTCAGCGCTGTCTGATGCGAAGATTCTGATTCATGGTGGGGGCAAAATCGCTACTAAAATCGCCGTTAAGTTAGACGTTGAAACCAAAATGGTAGAGGGAAGACGCATTACAGACCTACCCATGCTGGAAGTAGTAACAATGGTATACGGCGGTCTGGTAAACAAACAAATTGTTGCACAGTTACAGGCTTTGGATTGCAACGCCATTGGTCTGACTGGTGCCGATGCTGGTGTGATATTAGCAAAAAAACGCCCGGTAAGAGAAATTGACTATGGCTATGTAGGAGACGTAGAGAAAGTAAATGATCTGATTATTAAGAATTTTATAGATAATCAACTGACTCCGGTTTTCGCACCGCTAACTTTTGACAAAGAAGGAAATATCTTAAATACCAATGCAGATACGCAGGCATCGTCGGTAGCTGTAGCAATGGCTAATCATTTTGATGTAAATCTGATTTATTGTTTTGAGAAAAAAGGCGTACTTTCAGACCCGGAAGATAATGACTCGGTGATTCCGACACTTACGCCTGCCAGTTATGCTGAATATAAGGCTACTGGAGCAATTAATGCAGGGATGATTCCGAAACTGGATAATGCTTTTGCAGCATTACAAAAGGGTGTTTCGAAAGTAATTATCTGCCATGCTGATGAATTACAGCAAGCTGTAGCCTTTGGACAAAGCGGAACACAAATTATTCTTTAAATTGCAGCATAAATACTACATCACAAAATATGATTCAAAACTCCAATCTGGTTGAGACACTAACAAATGATGCGATTGAATTACTGAAAGATTTAATCCAGACCGAATCTTTTAGTAAGCAGGAAGATGAAACAGCCGCTATTATTGAAGAATTTTTTAGGGAAAGAAATATTCCTTATCGCAGGAAGAAAAATAATATCTGGGCAAGAAATAAGTACTTTGATGCCAGCAAGCCTACCGTTTTGCTCAATTCTCACCATGATACAGTAAAACCAAACCCATCATGGACACTTAATCCTCTAAACCCTTTGTTAAAAGATGGTAAATTGTACGGATTAGGAAGTAATGACGCAGGTGGTTGTTTAGTTTCACTGATTGCTACTTTTTGTTATTTCTATTATCGGAATGATTTAAGCTATAATGTAATTATAGCTGCCACGGCAGAAGAAGAAATTTCCGGACGGGAAGGACTTGAAATGGTAGCACCCGAATTACCTGAGATTTCGTTCGCCATTGTAGGCGAACCTACGCAAATGCACCTGGCAGTGGCTGAAAAAGGGCTTCTGGTATTAGATTGTACTGCTCATGGTAAATCAGGACATGCCGCACGAAACGAGGGAGAAAACGCTATTTATAAAGCCATTCAGGATATTAACTGGTTTCAGACTTACGAGTTCCCGAAAGTATCAGAGAACCTTGGACCTATTAAAATGACTGTCACCATCATAGGTGCCGGAACACAACATAATGTAGTGCCTGATACCTGTAAGTTTACGGTAGATATAAGGGTGACTGAACAATATACTTTAGAAGAGATTATTGAAACAGTCAGAAAAAATATAAGTAGCGAGGTAATACCACGTTCTATTCGTTTGAAACCTTCAAGTATACCGATGGAACACCCAATTGTGCAGGCAGGTATTTCTATGGGCCGTGATACTTATGGCTCACCGACTACTTCTGACCAGGCTTTATTAGATTGCCCGTCATTAAAAATGGGACCCGGCGATTCCGCTCGCTCCCATACCGCTGACGAGTATATATATATAGACGAAATAGTAGAGGGGGTTCAGTTATATATCAAGATGTTAGAAAAGGTAATTCTTTAAACCTAAAACATATTATGGGACAGCCCGATGTAAAAAAATATTATTCCGTAGAAGAATATTTTGAATTGGAAAAAAATAGCGAAGAACGTCATGAATATTATAATGGCGAAATCTTTGCGATGGCTGGCGCTACTTTAAATCACAATCGCTTAGTACAAAATGTTCTCTTTATTTTAAGAGCTTTCGCAAAAAAAAATGGTTGTGGCGTATTCAATGAAAATGTCAAACTAGAAGCTTTAAGGGATATATACTATCCTTATCCTGATGTAATGTTTACATGTGACCCTAATGATTTAAAAGAAAATCTATTCATTCGTCGTCCTAGCATAATTGTCGAAGTTCTTTCTGAATCTACTGCCAGATATGACCGTGATTTTAAATTACGACAATATAAAGCTATTCGTTCTTTGCAGTATTACCTGCTAGTTTCACAATATGAAGTACGTGTTGAACTATTTAGCAGATTGAATGATTTTCAATGGCAATATGAAGATTTTGTTGAGCCTAGTCAAACGATTAATTTAGAGAAACTAGAAATTAAATTATCTTTAGCAGACATTTACGAAGATATTGCTTTTATACCCGTAGGAGAATCAAATAATCATTAATGAATATCATTTTTTACTTTTTCGCCATACTTTGCGGAGTTGCCAATAGTATTCAGTCTGGCGTGAATGCTGAGCTCCGCAAATCTATTGGTAATCCAATTTATTCGGCCATTATCTCCTTTTGTATCGGCCTGATGACCTTAATTCTGATTACTCCTTTTTTTAAAGAGCCTGTTCCTTCATTGGCCTCACTTAAATCAGTAGCCTGGTGGAAGTGGACTGGTGGGCTTTTAGGGGCTTTCTTCGTAACTACGGTTATCCTGAGTATTCAGAAAATTGGTTCTGCTAATATGCTTGCTCTCATTGTGGCAGGGCAGCTAATAACAGCCATGACGCTCGATCATTTTGGTTTATTAGGTTTTAAAGTACACCCGATAAGCCTGTGGCGTATTATTGGCGGAGTAGTAACTGTAGTCGGAGTTTATATGATAGTGAAGAATTAGAAGCCTTGAAAGCATTTACTTGTCAATTATGCTTTCAACTGCTTCCATTATTTTTTGGGTGGCGCCCACATTAGTCAACACATAATTACTGCATATTTCAGCGGTTTTTACTCTGTTCTTTTCGTTTGCTTTCAAAGCCTGATACAAAACTTTTAATTCTTCCATAATCTCTATCGGAAAAGCTCCGCCCAAATGAATTAATTCATTTGCTTCCTGAAATTTTTCATACGATTTGTTGCCTAAGAAAATAGGCATACCGAAGGTAGCCGCCTCTAAAATATTATGTAATCCTTTGCCAAATGAGCCTCCTATAAACGCATATTCGGCATATTGATACAAAGAAGAGAGCATTCCGATATTATCAATAAACAGTACATCATAGTTTGCCAGATCTTTCACTTCGTCAGTATCAGAAAAGAGCACAGATTTAACTGATAGCTGTTTTCTCCATATATCAATCTCTGCATCGTGGATTTCATGCGGCGCTACAATAAATTTGGTGCCATCCTTTAAGTCATTAATCAGTGGAATCAATACATCCATATCCGACTGCCAGGCAGAGCCGATAATAAATATCTGATGCCCATCCTTGAACTCCTTTACAACCGGAATATCCTTTCGATTATCTACAATCTGTTTAACACGGTCAAAACGGGTATCTCCTGCCAGAGTAGCATTTTCAATACCGATATTTCTCAATAAGTCTAATGAACTTTCATTCTGCACCAGAATATGATTAAATTGATGCAGAAGCCTGCGATAAAAACCTCCATAAAACTTAAAAAACACCTGATTAGGTCTGAAAATAGCTGAAAATGAAATAACCGGAATCTTACATTTCTTTAGTTCTGCCAGATAGTTTTTCCAAAACTCATATTTTACAAAAAAGGCAATAGCCGGCTGCACTATTTTTACAAACTCCTTTGCATTTTCAGGTGTATCAGCAGGCAGATAATAGATATAGTCAGCGCCTGAATAATTCTTCCGAATTTCGTAACCCGATGGTGAGAAGAAAGTCAGCACAATTTTGTAATCAGGGTATTGCTTCCGAAAAGCTTCTATAACCGGGCGCCCCTGTTCAAATTCCCCTAATGAAGCACAATGAAACCAGGCAACTTTAGCGCTTCTTGATCTTAATTGTCGTCGCTCGGCATCTGCCTTTATCTTATTAAATTGCTTGTTTCTGCCATCTACCCATAGCTTTGCTTTCTTATTAAATGGAGCAATAAGCTTTAGCAGGAAAACATAGAGATAAATAGACAGGTTATAAAGAAAATCGAGTAACATAAGAATGTGTAATTAAAAACCGGGTATTGGTATTTTCGAGGCAAACCTACGAAAAAGCATTGAGAAAGTAGCCTTTAACCGCATTCCGTCTATAAAATCACTCTTTCCTAAAGCTATTTGATGGTCTTTTACATCGTTTTCAACAGGTAATTTATTAGTGTAGTGATAAAATAGAGGAATAGGATAAAAACAAGAAAAAACAACCATATAGCCCCCCTTACAAACCTCTCTTCACAATTATTTAAAGAAAATCAAAATATTTTCCTGAATTTAGAGTTATAATGGCAATTATATCGGCTAGTATTTATGTATGCCGAAGCCATCATGTGCTTTTAATAATTAATACCGCTTCATTTCCTACATATCTATTGTTTCATACAAAATTAGAGAAATGATTAAAACACCAATTAACTCATGTCTTTCCTCGATCGTTTAAAAAATTGGTTCCGTTCTGAAATACCGGCAGATGTACCGAATTACGAGGCACCTGTTATAGCAAATGAGCCTCAGAATGAAGTAAATAATCCGGTTGTACCCACCGCAGAAACACCTGTTCAGGCTACTGAAGCTCCTTTAACTCCCTTCTGGTTAGAAAACGAAGATGCCCTTAGAGATGAAGGTGTGATTTTTGGCCTCTCCGAAACAAAAGCTGAAGAGAAAATTGGTGCTATAAGAAATTACTTTTCGCATAAAACAGCTGATTTAGAAAAAACTGTTGAATACCTTTCAGAAAAAATAGGAGAGTTAAATCTTTTCATTGAACAAAAAGAAACACGTATCAATGAACTGAAAGAAAAAGCGCATGTACTCGAAAACCGTGAAGCTGCTACGCATTATCTGCCCCGAACTATTGTCGGCCTTTTATTATCATTGGCTATGTGTGTTGGTAATTATTACCTGATAGATGAATCTATTCAGCTGAATTTCCCACAGAATCACTTCTTCGTTGCCCTCGGTATTTTGTTGGCAGGTATGTTTAATTTATTCAATCCGAAATCATTGTTTCATGAAAAAGATACTCCTCTTTCATGGAGAAATGCATTAGAGGAAGTAGGTATGCCTTTAGCTGCATCTGTTTTTGTATTTGTGCAGGCGCTTGAGCATCAATCTACTGCACGCGCATTAGCTTTATTATTCTTTACATTTTTTCTGTTTTTGTTTGCTGGCAAATTATTATTGAGTAACCTGACTGTAACCAAAAATGATATGAGTTTGTGGCTGAATAACAGAAAACTGAAAAGTGATAAAGTGAGCAAAGCCGATACATGGGAAGCTGAGTTAAATCAACTGAAAAACGAAATTGATGACCAAAGGGTACAAAAATGGAAAATTATTGATGAACTGAAAGCTCCTGAAGCAGAATTAAAACGCCTGAATGAAAAACGTGAGATGATGATAAAACTCTTTGAAAGTGAGTTTAATCTGGCAAGAAGCTATCGCGAAAAACTGACCAGTAAACAAATCAAAAAGATTTTAGAATAATATTGTTCAACACATAAGAGCTAAATGATATTAGCACTAAAGAATGGAAAAAGAAAACGAATATTATAACGGAGATTATCAGCACGGATATATTACCGGTGTTGAGAGCGTAGATAAGGCTACTTACGAAAGTTTCCTTTCGAGCCATGTCAGCTATGAATGGTTACAAGAACGCATTGCTGAAAAACGCAGCGAAATTGCTGAAATTGATGAGACTATCAAACATAGCAAAGAGAATCAGAAAGTAGCTTATGATAAATTGCAGGAGCATACGCAGGCTGTCAATACGCAAACCCAGCATATAGGCTATATTCAGAAAGAAATTGATGCCAATACCGAAAGAATTGATTTCCTAGACGGAAAACGAAAGAAATCAGAATCGCCCTATTCGCTGTTTGCAGGTATCCTTTACCTGTTTGCAGGGGTAGCTTTTGTAGCGGGTGATTTGATTATTTCGCACGAAATTGTGGCTTATGCCCTCAATATCCGTAATAATTTTGAAGCCTGGGCATTTGCTATTGGTTTAGCAATGTTGTCTATCTTATTAAAACCTGCCTACGAGCGTTTGGTGGAGCAGCCATACCTGACCGATTATAATGCTAAAACCAAAAAAGTCTATGGCATTTTTCAGGGCTTTTTATTGGTTTTCTCTATTGGCACTATGCTTGTTTTGGGTTGGTTCCGTTATGAAGCCTACAAAACAGACAAACTGAAGGAGGGTATCAATAAGCAGATAAAGGCGATGCAGGTAAACACCATACCTTTAGACCCTACCACAGCACAACCTTCTGACAACCAGGCGCTTATACAGAAAATGGATGAGCAATTAAAAGCCTATGATAAACTGAATATCGATTTGGTTAATAGTCCGTGGGCTTTGATGTCGTTTGTTTTAAGTGGTATTCTGTTTGCTATTGCCGGAGCTATCTGTTTGGGTATTGCTTTACCTGTGATGCAGTCATACTGGTATAGATGGCTACAGTCAGGGCCGGGCATCCGACGATTACGCAAGAAAAATGTGAAACTTACTGATGAATTGAAAGCGGCTGAAAAAGTTTTGTCAGAGCAAATAACACAGAAGAATATTTTAGAGAATGACCTGGTCAATTTACCAAGCATTGCAGAATTAAAAGAAGAAAAGAAGGCGATTTCTACCGAAATTGCAAATATGCTGGAACACACCAGACAAGTAGACCAGGATCGTCGTATTAATTCATTTAATGACGGCGTTGCCAAAGGTGGAGCGAATCGTGGTGAAATGACTGATGAAGAATATGAAGAATTCCGGACGGCATCAATTCGCCAGATGCGTAATGCACAGGATTCTAAGTCTGATTCCGGAGCAAAAGTGTATCGCAATAATGGGCTTCGCCCGCATCAGGCACTTCGTAAGGTAATTACTGAACAATTTAACAATCAGAATCCAAATTAAGGATATTGATTGTAGCAGATACAAAGTAGAAACATGGCTGATGTGTTTCTACTTTTTTTATTACAGGCATATAGGTACAGATATTTTATCTATTTTTGTGCCTGAACTTATCATATACGAAATACATGGAATCAACAGAAATAAAGAAAATTCCTTTAAGTGATTTACACGAAAAATTAGGTGGGAAAATGGTGCCATTTGCAGGCTTTCTGATGCCTGTTCGTTATTCATCTGATATCGAAGAGCATAATTGCGTGAGGAATGGTGTTGGTGTTTTTGATGTATCTCACATGGGTGAGTTTATGTTGACCGGAGAAAAAGCGCTTGACCTGATTCAAAGAGTATCGGCCAACGATGCGGCTGTTTTATATGATGGCAAGGTACAATACAGTTATTTACCTAATAAACAAGGTGGTGCAGTAGATGACCTTCTGGTGTATCGTATGAACGAAAACTGGTATTATCTGGTCGTGAATGCTTCGAACATCGAAAAAGACTGGGATTGGATTCAGAGCCATAATACTGATGGGGTGAAAATGACAAATGTGTCAGACACTACCTGTTTATTTGCGGTACAAGGACCAAAAGCATTGCCAACCCTGCAAAAGCTAACAGATTTAGATTTAGCCTCGATGGATTATTATACTTTCCAATCGGGTAAGGTAGCCGGAATAGAACCTGTGATTGTATCAGCTACAGGATATACCGGAGCAGGTGGTTTTGAATTATATGTGAGTAATGATAAGGCGGAAGAATTGTGGAATGCGATATTTGAAGCAGGTGCTGAATTTGATATAAAACCTATCGGATTGGGTGCAAGAGATACACTACGCCTGGAAATGGGCTATTGTTTATATGGCAATGATATTACTGATACTACTTCGCCTTTGGAAGCAGGCTTAGGATGGGTTACCAAATTCAATAAGAATTTTATTAATTCTGCTAACCTACAAGCTCAAAAAGCCGCTGGTTTAAAACGCAAGCTAGTAGGTCTTGAAATGATTGACAAAGGTATTCCACGTTCGCATTATGAAATCTGTGATGCAGAAGGCAATAAGCTTGGGGAAATAACCTCGGGTACTATGTCGCCGATGTTGCAGAAAGGTATTGCGATGGGTTATGTGCCCACAGAGTTTTCAAAAGTTGGAACTGAACTATTTATTAAAGTGAGAGATAAGCTATTAAAGGCAGTAGTTACCAAGATGCCTTTTGTGAAGGCTGGGGTCTAGCTATTTAGTTTTGCTACAAAATGAATCCCTGTATTGAACCGAAAATCTGATACAGGGATTCATAGTAAATATCACTATAACAATTTATGTTGGACACCATACAGTATCAGGTCTGCACTGTTTTTAGAATTTGTACGAGCCAGCATATTCTTACGATGGGTATTGACTGTATGAGTACTGATAAATAGTTTTTCGGCAATCTCCTTGCTACTTAAGCCTTCAGCAACCCATTTCAGTATTTCAATCTCGCGTTTGCTCAACAATTTGTTATCATCTATTTGCAGATAAAATTCAAGCTTGCTGCGGTCTTCCCATTGGTTGGTCTCTTTGTTGAATACTTCCAAATGCTGCCTTACCTGGCTTTCTTTGATAATACTGGTAAAATCCATACAAAATCCATAAAAACCCAGTGGAAACCCTTGGTTGCTGCGATGAGAAATAGTATACTGCTGAAAAAAGTACCGTTGTTTTTTATGCTGGTCAAGCCAGGGTATCACAAACTTAAGCCTGATTTCAGATAGCTCAGTGTTCTTATGTTCGGTAAAAAAACTAAACTGTTCCTGCATGGCCTTCCGACTAATGTGGTCGGGAGATTGCATATGATAATCCACGTACTCCATTCCACCTTCCATTACAGCCTCGTACCTGTGACCCATTACCTCATCAACGACATCACTTATAAACATATATTTTGATGTTTGCATATCCGCCACAAAAAAACAACCAGAAGATTTTTTAAAAAAATAATCCATTTTTCTTAACTCTTCAACATGTGGTGAATAATTAAAAGAAGGATATTCCTCAATCCTGACTGATCTCAGATATTCTAGTAGTGCCGTTTGCTTTGTCTGATTTGCGGAAGGCATAACTCTATAGAAAAATTTACTGACTTTAATGAAAAAATACTTAAAAATAGGTATTGTCTACACCTCCTCAAATTTACAATTTTGTACCTGTAAAGCAAATATGAAATGCATTATGAATATGCTTTATTAACCGTCAGGACATTATTTGAAAGCTAAATGGCCAACCTGAGCCTCATTTAATAAAGGTAACACCCGCATCTGCTTTTACAATAATGATTTGCTAAGCACTAAATACCTAATCCAACTCTCTAAATACTTAAGCGCATATAAATATGAAGAATATGTTTCAGATTAAGCCCATATTATATGGATTACTATTTATTGCTTTTTCAGTAAAAAGTTTTGCTCAAATGCAATGCGCACCAGGTTATGAAGCACGTCAGGTTAAATGCAGAAATAGTTTTGTAGTACAATGCTTACCTACAAACTATTCTTGCAAACAATGCTGGACTGTAGAGTTCGAACCATGCCCGGGAAGAAAAATGGGCGGAATGTCAATGGCAAATAGTTATGAACAAGCTCTCAAAGCGGCCAGAAATGAAAGTAGCAATTGGAAAAATGGTGAATGTGTTTTCTACGATAATACGCAATACAAAATATACCTCGACGACCCAAATCAATGTTTTTCTGCTGAAACCAAAGATGCAATCAGAACCGATTTACGAAATAATATACTTGCGTTTCTGCAAAGATATAGAGAAGAGATAGCCAATTACAGAAGAGCGGCAACAGGTAGAGAGCCAAGGGTAGGAGCAACAATCAGAGAATATGAAAATGTATTTGATAATGCTGAGACCCATGTCAGAAACCTCGAAAGTGCTCTCAATCGACTTACAAACCAGAATCTTTCAGAAGTACGACAGATGTTAAAAGACACAGAAAAAGAGGCAGAAATCCTTCGGAGCAATTGGGATAAAAGTTTTGAACCCGAAAAACCTGCAGTCGTTAGTACCCGCGGTTCAGCTTTCTACTTTTTTCTGACAACCTCCATGAGTAATGGACAAGCTTTTGAGAAGCCAACTGATGTGTTCTCGGCCCCCATAGAATACGTGGGAAGTGTTGATGATGATTTTACAAAATTTAAAAAAGATTTTGTTCAAAAACTGAGTCAGCAATTGCCAGCTTCGACAGGAGTAAGAAATCTGATTTCAAGTATTACAGCTGACCAAATCACAATTGTATTTACCAAACCCTATTCAACAACACTTTTACGGTCCGCGCATGATTGCAATGAAGCAATCAATAAGTATATCGAGAAAGTAAAAAAAGATAACGACGTATTTCCTGAACTCACCCCGAATTTCTATAAACTCAAATAACAATGAAAACACTTACACTAAACCTACTGATTTTCATTTCTATAATTTTAATTAGTATAAATTCATTTAGTCAAATACCTTCTCAGACAGATTTCTACCGCAAGGCCGCTCAGGCTTACCGCGATGCCGCAAGTAAAACCAATTGTGCCGATAGACGTAAGGTTCTTCTTGAATACGCTCAATTTCAAGATAAATATGCCGACTACCTTACCAACTCAACAAGAGGTATAAGTTCTACTGAACCAAGAGAACCCAGTTCAAGAATACCTGATTGTGCTGCAGACAAGGCAGGAGCGCAGGAAGGAGGGGGCGGAACGAAAAGCCAGCCCTCATCCGGTAGTTCTCCCAATTATTCGTCAGGAAGCGGTAGTTCATCTTCTTCGAGTGGGTATAGAACCAATACAATCGATTCTCAAGTAATGGAAAATGCCTACAATAATTCAAAAAACAGCGGCAAAAAAGAATCCGGGGCATTGTTTGATGCATTTATTGCAGGTGCGCAGGCAGCTCCTGATGCTGAAACAAAAAAAGCATTAGCTGGGGCAGGCGTAGTACTTGGCGGAGTTTCTGCTCTTGCTGAAAGGGCAAATGAAAAAAGCAAGAAAAGGAAAATGGCTACTTATGAAAAACAGAAACAAGTAGAAAACTCTACCAATGAAGAGGCTGCAGAGCAAAATGTCCATTCTAATGAAGCTCCTGTAAGGCCCTATTCCGACGCAAACAATCTTTTCCCAAATTCGCCTGCACCAAGACCAACGTTGAGTCGAATTGAGATTGATAATCGTCTCCATTATTTAAAATCTGAAATCTCCTCAGAAATAGCGGGCATGGTCTTATCAAGAACGTTGTGGGGTCTGGTTGGTATTACCGGGGTATCAATTTTTGCAGTCAGTATTTCAGATACGAGTACACCCGACGCTGCTTATACTGCAATAACTGGTGGCGCCGCAGGTCTCGCTTTAGGTACATATGGTATCGGGAGAATATTTGCTAAAAACAAAAAACTACGAGCTTTAAGACAGGAACAACTTGATTTATTGCAGACTAAGCAAGGGTTAACATATAATATAAAACCATATTATGGTAAAATCTTCGGGCAAAATTCTATCGGTGTTCGGGTAAATCTAAATTTTTAATTGTTTTGGCTGAATTTAGAAAGCCATTGATAGTAATGAAAAAGCCTGCGTCTATTTATCAAACGCAGGCTTTCATCGAAATAGATATCCTTAACTCACAGGCCCGCCATTCCAAACCGCTTTATGTGGTTGCAGGAGCGCCAGACTACCGTCGCGGTCTTCTGCCATCAGAATCATACCGTTCGATTCTACACCCATCATTTTACGAGGTGCAAGGTTTGCCAAGAAAGTTACTTGTTTCCCTATCATTTCTTCCGGAGTAAAGTATTTAGCAATACCACTCAGAATTGTTCTTTTTTCGATACCATCATCAATCAGAAACTTCAATAGTTTGTCACTTTTAGCTACTTTTTCAGCTTCCAGGATAGTACCTACCCGAATATCCAGCTTCGCAAAATCATCGTATTGAATGGTAGCTCTTAGTTCAGGGACTGTTTTATTTTCTGATTCTTTCTTCTGATTCTCTAATTCGTTCATCTTCTTAGTATCCAATAATTTCTGCACTTGTTTTTCAACGACGCTATCTTCAATTTTTGCAAATAATAGTTGAGCAGGGTTTAATTTATGACCTGCCGTTAATAAATCTATTCTACCTGCAGAGTCCCATTGTTGTGCATCAAGATTCAGCATTTCAAATATCTTCGCAGCCGTAAAAGGCAGGAAGGGCTCACTGACAATGGCTAAACTTGCACTTATCTGTATAGCAATATTCATAATAGTGCCTACTCTTTCGGGGTCTTTCTCTTTCCATGGTTCGGTCTCTGCCAGATACTTATTTCCTGAGCGGGCTAAATCCATTACTAAACTTAATGCCTCACGGAATTTATAATTAGTAATAGCAGCGCCTATTTCCTTAGGGAAATTGCTTAAATCTTCTAAAACCTTTGTATCAATCTCTCTTAGTGTCCCCTTTGCCGGAACAACACCGCCGAAGTTTTTATGTGTTAGTACCAAAGCCCGGTTAACAAAGTTTCCGAAAATCCCTACCAATTCGCTGTTATTGCGTGTCTGGTAATCTTTCCAGGTAAACTCACTGTCTTTGGTTTCAGGCGCATTGGCTGATAATACATAGCGTAATACATCCTGTGTATCAGGGAATTCTTCCAGATATTCATGTAACCAGACCGCCCAGTTTCTTGAAGTAGAGATTTTATCTCCCTCCAGATTCATGAATTCATTGGCAGGTACATTATCAGCCAGAATATAAGAACCCTCAGCCATCAACATGGCAGGGAAAATAATACAATGGAAAACAATGTTATCTTTCCCGATGAAATGTACCAGTTTGGTGTCCTTATTTTTCCAATAGTCTTCCCAGTTTTTGCCATTCTGGTCTGCCCATTCTTTGGTAAAAGTAATGTAACCAATAGGTGCATCAAACCATACATAGAGTACTTTACCATCAGTATCAGGTAAAGGTACTTTAACACCCCAGTCAAGGTCACGGGTCATGGCACGTGGTCTCAGACCATCTTTCAACCATGATTGGCACTGACCCAAAACATTGGTTTTCCACTCTTTATGGCTATTGACATAATTCTCTATCTCGGGCTGCATACGGTCGAGAGGCAGGTACCAGTTTTTGGTAGGCTTCATCACCGGTTTTGAACCTGACAAGGTAGAATGCGGATTCTTCAATTCGGTAGGTGAAAGCGTAGAACCACAACGCTCACATTGGTCGCCATAGGCATTCGGATTCCCACATACAGGGCATTCTCCGGCAATATATCTGTCGGCCAGAAACTGTTGGGCTACTTCATCATAATATTGCTCGCTGGTTTCTTCGTCAAAGTAACCTTTGTTATACATCGTCGTGAAAATCTCCTGCGAAAGCTGATGATGCGCCGGATTAGACGTACGTGAGTAAATGTCAAATGAAATACCAAAATCAGCAAATGAATTTTTGATTTGCCCGTAATAAAAATCTACTACTTGTTGAGGAGTTTTACCCTCTTTCCTCGCCTTAACAGTAATAGGTACGCCATGCTCGTCAGTACCGCTGATAAAAGCTACATCGGCACCTGTAGAACGAAGATAACGCACGTAAATATCAGCAGGAATATAACAACCCGCCAAATGCCCGATATGAATAGGGCCATTGGCATAGATCAAAGCTGCTGTAACAGTGTATTTTTGCATAAAAACGATTATTGTGTGATTCTAGTAATTCAATAACGCGCAAATGCCCATTTTCGTAATACTAAATCACTCATTCTAAAAATAAGTTCGCAAAGTTACGGTATTAAATGATTTTTTAGTAGTAGGGAAATAAAACTTTTGATTAGGAAGAATTTCTCAAAAAAGTATTTTATCGAAGATAATATGCATAGAAATACATATTCTAGGCTACAAAGTTCACATTTTTAAAAATCCGCTTCATTGATATTTCTATTCCAAGAGATTGAAGCGGTAATTTACCATCAATACTTGTTACGATTGTTTCATGCCATAAACCCGGACGTTCTCTAAACCAAACTTCTGCATAACATTCATTTTGGCGTATCATTACAT
>CALRLS020000041.1:0-18859 GCA_943368815.1 Cyanobium sp. NIES-981 | reverse complement strand
GACCGTGTAAAATTCTAAAATGTTTTCCATCTTTGTATTGTCATTCACAATCAAACTAAACCTGGGTATGTTTATGAAAAATTTCTACAAGGCCGGAAATCTTATTAAATTACTCCTAATCTCAATCATTATGGCGGCAGCACCTTCATCAAATGCGCAACAAATCAAACCTGCCGGCAGTGGCTACGCTCCTGCTAATGGTACCAAAGTATATTACGAAGTATATGGCGAAGGTAAGCCTATCGTTTTACTACATGGTTCTTACTATACGATCGGGCTGAATTGGGGAGACCTGATACCTGAATTGGCAAAAACAAGAAAAGTAATTGCTTTAGAATTGCAAGGGCACGGGCATACGCCCTTTTCGGATAGAAAAATATCACACGCCACTTTAGCCAGTGATGTGGAGAAAGTAATGGACTACCTCAAAATTGACAGCGCTGATGTAGCAGGATACAGTTTTGGTGGTCAGGTTGCCTACCAGTTTGCATTACAGAGTCCTAAACGGTTGAGCAAACTAGTCATCATTTCCTCTGTTCATAAAAGTGAAGGCTGGGTAAAGGGAATAAGCGAAATTTTTAAAGAAATGAAGCCTGAGCATTTTGCGGGCTCACCTCTGCAAGAAGCCTACGATGCTGTGGCACCGGATAAAACAAAATGGACAAAGTTCCTTGAACAGATGATTGCCGCGGGTGGAGAGCATTTTGATATGGGCGACGACAATATTGCAAAAATCACTGCACCAGTATTGATCATATCCGGCGACAATGACGGCATGGATAAAATCGAACTGGCAAAAACATATAAATTGTTGGGTGGAGGTGTTGCCGGAGGTTTGCAACCAGTGCCAAAATCACAACTGGCCATTATTCCCAATCAAGACCATGTAAGCCTGATGAACCAGACAAAAGCGATATTTGCTTATATGGATAGTTTTTTACAATAAGCTATCCATAGGGACTCCGGGTTTATGGCCTACACTTATCATTCAAAACCTCCTGATCAAACCTCAGACTATTTTCCTCAAAGAAAGGAAATAAGGGAAGCGTTTTAACTTTCTCAAAAAAAGCCTTTTCCTCAATCAGATAAATATCTGAATTAATCTGTCCTATTTTTGGATAATACTCGTCAATATTGCCTGCATGAATGCCGCCTGCCGCCATAATAAAAGGAATGGCTGCCAAATTAAGAATCGGTTTGTTAACCGTTGTGGTAAACAAAGTTTCGTGACCCTGTTCAAAGACCCATTTAACAAGATTGTACGACAGCGTCAATACTGATTTTCTATGCCCTTTTAAAAAAGCCAGTTGCTCAAAATAAGCCAATCGCTGAGATTCATAAGCATTCAGATTAATAAACCAGTCGGCATTGCTTCGTTTCTCCCATATTTCTGAAGAGCGTAATGTTGCATCTTTCAGAATAATACCAAAGCCCACTACCCCTGCATCAGTTTCTGCTACCAGACAATATTCGTTCTCAATAAAGTTGCGATAAGTATCAATATCAGTCCCTAATAAAAACCCGCCTTTGGTACTTGTACCATCTGCCATTGACATAGGCAACTGATTTTTTATGGCTATAAAGGCCTCGGCATCACTTAATCCGGCTTTTCTAATGCGTGTGTTCATGTGTGATATTCGGGCCTTTTATTTGGTTAAGAATGGCTCTGAAGAAATTCCAGGTATTCTGATTTTTTTCGTCATATTCTTCGGGTAAAGCCTTTCTTTTTTCAGGTAACTCATACCACGGGATATTCGGATGCTGGTGATGGGTAGCATGTTCATTGAAATTCATCAGGATCCATGAAATGACAGGCACTCTTTTAACAGAGCGCACATTATACCGCACACCGTCACCGATGGTGGTATCATAATGAAAAATATACACTAAAAGCGAAAGCACCCAGGCAAATGATAGCATCGGGTAACCAAGCGTATACAGGTAAATCTCTTTACCAAACACAAAGAATACCGACAGATGTAATAAAACGCCGAGAGCAAATAAGCCGATAGATTTTAACTGGTCGAGCATTGTCCAGTTTTTGAAAGCAGGAGAGATTTTAACGGACAATCGTGGTGGAATAAACAGGAATAATATAACCGATACGAGCGAATGGATGAAGAATCCACCAAAAAACACACTCAGATACCATACTACGTAATAATAAATTTTTTGAAGAGCATTAGGCTCCTTCCTGACTACATAGGTATCCAATGCAGAAGTATGTTCGTCTTTACGATTAAAGCCATGATGAAAATAATGGATTTTCCTATAAATCGTAATAGGCACCATCAAAGGCAAAAGAATGATACTTCCCCAGAAATCATTGGCCTGAAGGTTTTCGGCAAATAGTTTTTTATGAGAGGCCTCATGCCCTACTATATAAAACCGATAAAACCATAGCCCCTGAAATAATAAAACTGGGGCATACAGCGCAGTTCGTATTGTTTTATCAATGTTCAGCCGCTGAATAAACACAGCCAGTACACTGACAAACAAAAAAACACTGATGGTCTCGATGATTAATCTGGTATTTCTGTGCATAGCAAAGACTTAGTGACAGCGTGAATCAAGGCAAATTAAAAGGACAATATAGTGAAAGTAGTGGTATGGTGGTGATTGTTTTTTGATAATATTATAAAGAAAGTTTGTACTGACCTTATTTCCATTCGGCAGAATGTTAATTTCTCATGGAGTTATCAGTCGAGGTGTCTACCTTTCTTTCAAAGGTAAAATTGAAGTTTAAGGAAATATATATTATAACAGCCGTTTTAAAACGTCCAATGCATTAACTATTTACCTCCCCTCAGAATCGCCTGGACCTCCAGACCAAAGTTAGAAATAGACTTGAGTTTGATTATCAAAAAGTGTAACAAACTTTCATATATTTAAGAGTTATTATTAATAATAAAACAACATAGCAAAATGACAGCGATTCAAAACTACTCTAGACTTATAGACGAAATTTTTGGTGCAGAGTCAACAACTTTTGACACATCAAAGGAGGTATGTAATAATGTAATAGGTGCATTAAACAATCCTAATGAATTCAAAGAGTTTACAGCAAATTTCATTGCAAGACTTAAACGACTAAAATGTATATATTCAGCTTATCCCAATTACTTGACTGAAATTATTGTTCAAGTAAATGAAGTGGCAAGTGTAAAAAATTGGGAAGGAGCTTTTGCTGAATTAGTCACATATGACCATTTAAACAGCAATATATTTAAGGACAGAATTTATATAAACAATCCAATTCATCCCAACATAACATTTCCTGTTACAAAATCCTTTGCTTATGAACTTGGGAAGTCAGAAACAAATCTTGATGGTTATTTAGAGGATATACCATTGAATTTTGATGTAAAGTGTTTAAAAGATAATGAAACAGAGATTCTTACTGGAGTTTATAAGGAGCTTAAAGCTCATCTAGGAACTACCAAAATCCATATAATAGCAGAACACGAATTGAATGTTTCTTATGATGATTTCCAAAAGAAGAGAAGACCACTTTTAAATGAATTAAAAGCTGCGCTAAACACAACAACTAAAATCACATACTTAAACAGTAATGTTATTCCTAATCTTTCTTATAGAATATTATGGGATAGCGGTATTTCGATAGCAGAAAGAAGTTATAATCAATATAGTCACGCCAAAAATTATCACAATACTATATTCAATTATGCCAATAAATTCATAAAAGACGAGCCAACAGTTATAGTACTAGTTGTTTTTCCTTGGTATAATTTAGTTGTATCAGACTTTGCAAACTCGAATATTAGTTTTTATAGAGCATTTGCAAGACGGGTATTTTGTCAATATATAAATGACTCGACAAAATTCAAGACTTTTAACTCAACCTTCCGAGGAGAGCAAACTATTTTTGAAGTTAGTAGATATTTATCTGGGATAATATTCTTAGAAGACCATACCATATTGAGTAAAGAGCCAGATAAAACTAATGTAAAGTCCTTTATTTATTTAAATCCTAATGCTATTAACCCGTTAAAAAATTCATTAGCGAATCTATTTATTAGTAGTTTAAAGGCTACAGAATTTGATGACTTTGAATATGACAACTATTAAGCTAAAGAATAATTGATGTTAACGGTCGTTTACCTTAAGTATAGGTGATTTGACACATTGAAGATTTATACTACTTTCTATTATACATTTCAGTTCGGATGACTTTCAATTCAGTCGGTGCGTAAGCCGTTCTCTGAACGGCAATCTTAAACAAAAGAAATGCATTTTATCATAACCAGCCGTTTTAAAAACGGCTTACACTTCGACTAAATTAAAATTTAGCCGAACAGAGACTCTGAGTTTGGTGTCTATCAATGGTAGTACCCTTGCCCTTAGAGACCCCAATGTGCCTTCGGGAGACTCTGAGGGGAAGGGACTTTAAAGTCTTACTCATAAAAAGAAGAGTCAAACTCACCCGGGTGTTTCAACATTGTAAAAAAGGAATCCAAATCAGGAGCGATTTCAAAAATAGGATAAATACCACTATCATTATCTTCACTCACAAATTCTGTTACATTATCATCCGGCGCAAAGTATATTTTTCCGGAATTGTCTTCTGCAATTCCGATAAAAATAAATTCTCTCCTCCGGCATCTGGCAATCATTCCGATTTTTACAAAATCTTCAAAAGTATAATCTCTCTGTGTTCGTATATCATTAAGTTCTCGGGTAAATTCTGAAAAAGAATATATACTCTCGATAATGATTAGTTGATTGTCTCCATAAAAATCCTGAACGGTGAAAGCCGCGTACTCAAAAGACGGATATCCTCCATTAGTTTCTACCAGACAATTTTTATATTGAGAAGGAAGAATAATACTATTCTCTTTTTCAAATATATTAATTGAGTTTAGTTCAACAGAATGTCCTTGAGATGCGTCCGTTTTTTCAAAAAAAGAACTATAATTCATAATTATTGACTATTTAATGTAATCTACTCATTTCAAACCCACCAAATTCCTCCCAAAGCGCTGAATAGCAAATCTCCTGAAATTATCCGGTAGCCTGCCGATTACTCCCTGCGGGTGTACAAAGAAAAAATATCTTTCTATTTCAAAATCATTCAGTTCTACTATTTGTAATTCATTGTTTTTCAATTCTTTCATAATGGCATGTATCGAAAGGAACGAAAAGCAATTGGTGCTTAACAAAAAATTCTTGATGCTCTCGGTACTAGCCAATACTACCTTAACATTCAGTTCGTGCATACCTATCCCGATTTTCATTAATGCCTTCCGGATTACTTCGTTGGTGCCTGAGCCCTGTTCTCTCAGCACAAAGTCTACTTCACGCAGCAATCCGGGGTTCACGGCGTTGTTATTGCCTATTATCGGGTTGCCGAATCTGGTTACCAGCACCAGTTCGTCTTTCAGAAATTCTTCGTATTTCATTGAGGCGTTGTCGGATAAGCCCTCCACAATACCCAAATCAATCTCTTTTTGCTTCAACCACTCTTCCACCTGCCTCGAATTACCATGAAGGGTCTTTATATTTATTAAAGGATACTGGGTATGAAAATCAGCCAGAATTTCAGGAATGATATAATGCGAAATAGTAGTACTGGCACCTAATCTGAGTTCTCCGGCTGCCTCTCCATCCAGTATACCCAGGTTATCGTTCAATTGTTCGTAGATTCCCGTTAACTGTTGCGCATAATTAAGCAGCATTTGTCCGGTTTCGGTTAATAATATCCTGTTGCCGTTTCTTTCAAATAGGTTTCGCCCTGCCTGTAGTTCAAGTTCGTGGATGTTTTTGCTCACGGCAGGCTGAGAAATATTAAGGTCTTGCGCTGCCTTACTAAAATTAAGATGCCTTGCCGCCGCAATAAAGACCGACATTTTGAAGTCAATCGCTATCATAAGAGTCTGTTTATACTAATCATGGCATATATACAGCACATTAGTATCACTTCCAAATAATTGATAAATTATTACGCAATCTATGCTGTCCAATAGATTTTTGATAATAAAAACAAACCTAACATTGATAGACCGGATACGAGTAAAAACAGTATCGTCATGTATTTAAGCAACTGGGCTTTTGTTGGTTCGTGGTCAATATCTGATAATTCCATTGGGCAAACGTATTTTGTATGCCACAAATGTATAGCATTTCTGAACCTGATTAAATGGATAGTTTTTTATGCGCTATAACTAAAAGTTATGAAAGAAATGATATTTGTCTGCTTTCCATATCTCCGGAACTACAGATTTTTCCTGGCTTGATTGCCCTCTGATAGTTATATAAAACCCTTAATCTTTTTATTCAGCGCGCAGTATTGCTTTGGAGGGATCATTCTTTGCATAAACTATAGCGACGGTGTCTCTTAAGTTGTATTTATTATACATTTCTGCATTCACTTTAGCAACGAATCTGAATGTTCGGTTCTCTGCTTTAAAGTCCACAATAAAACTTTTCCTTTTATGTGGTTTTTTGGCAACTAATATTCCGAAAGTATATACAGGTGATGCTTTAATTATTCTGATGGTGGCTTCTTCTTCTATTCTTAGATAATAGTTTAAGAAAGAACCAATAATAATTGCCCCAAATAATGCTAAAGCAAGCGTTTTTATTTTTCCTTTCAGGTTCGGCCACATTTCTGTATAAAAAATAATTTGTTCTTTAAAGCCTATTAAGAGCATGTTTCCTATCCCTACATCCTAAAACCCATTCTGCTCCAGAAACATTCCCAGCATCAGCACATTCAAAATATTGTTAATGATACCTGAGTCGGTTAATTTCTGCTCTTTCAACAGGCTTATACTTTTTGCCAATTTAGGAGTATCAACAAAATACCTGAACGTCGGGTTCTTTTCAAAACGGTGGTTGTATGCCTCAACCCTTTCCACTTCATTCAATATACGTAAAAAAATATCTGAGGCCTGCAGGCCCTTTCGTTTTTCGTGCAAAACCTTATCAGGCAGTCTGCCTGCCATCATTCTGCGTATCACCTGTTTGCTTTCTCCTTTTTCATTAAAAAAGAATTGGTTAGGTATTGCCAGACAATGCTCAATGATACGTATATCGGCTGTGGGGTCTAGTATATCCACTTTAAGCGTGCTGCCCGTATGCTTCAGCAGGCTTCGGTTTGACCTTCGTATCAGGCATAAAATCTCTTCCTGCGTGCTTCTGAAAATCGTCTCATGGCTTGTTCTGTTCAACAACACATCTGCTTTTATGCTGTACTCATTCATCAGGTCAGGATTGATAAAACTATCTTCAAGCATCTCCTTGAAAACCCTGTAATCCAGAAAATTCCGAAGCGCTGGTTTTATTATTTTCTGCTTCAGTGCGCTTATACCGGGTCGCATCGGTAATAAGGCCCTGATGCCTCTGTAAGACAATGCAATATTTCCTTTGTTTGCCTCAAACAATACCCCAAAACCCATGGCAGAAGCCTGCTCATAAATATCAGTCAACCAGAAGGCATTGACCCCGTTGGCAATAATTGTATTAAAGTTCTTTGCGAATCGCTCAATCCCGTCGATGGGTGAAATATGGGCAGACTTTAGTTTGATTGAACGGATATTGGCTCTTGATGAGGCTACTGCATCAATATGTTCACTTTCATCATTAAATACATTCGGATAGATATTGGCAGACTGCCCGTATAAAGGAATGTGGCTGAAAGTCACCAAAGGTGCTGTATCCATTATCCCGGCGGCTAACAGGCTCACCGTACCAGAATCAAAGCCTCCGCTAAGCATAGAGGCAACCTTCAGATTATCAGGTATACGGCATCTCACAGCCTCTTTGCTTATTTCGAGCAATTCTTCTGCATAATCTTCAGTGCTGGCATAATGTTTCTGCGGCACATTTTCCGGGAACCAGTATCTCTTTATTGTGAGCTGCCTGTCGTGATACCTAAGTGTATGCCCCGGCAAGAGCCGACGTATATTTTTAAAAATGATTTCTTCGGCTGAACCTGCGTAGTTCCAGAAACTTAGCTTGCTGATTACAAAAAGCGGGTTTAATTCTCTCGATGAAGCGATGAGGGGCTTAAGCGCACTACTGAGCAAAAGCCCTTCCGGCGTTTGTTTATAAAGCAATTCTCCCTTGCCATTCTGGTCTCTGGCCATAAAAAGTTCTCCTGATTGGGTGTCATAAGCGACAAAAAGCCAATCGCCGAGTATCCGGGACGGACAATTCTCTCCCCAATGCAGGTAAGCACGCCAGATATACTCAGGGTCGGAAGCACATAGGCCAACAAACGGCTGCAATGCCTGTTTATTATCTACCCTTCCCTGAGCCGCGAAAATCAGATGGAGTTCCGTATCCTGAAAAACGCCTGTATCCGGTTTAAAATCGTAGCCTAGTTTAAAAGCATCGGCGACGGTTGTCGTAAGTCCTGAATAATCCAGGATTGAATTATCATAAGTACCAGCCAGAATCATGATGCCGGGTTTGCCTTGGTATCAGGAGCGTCAGGTAAAAACCCACCACCGGCATATATATTGATTATGTTGCACTCAGGTTTAATCCATTGTTTTTTAAGGCTGGTCTCATGTGAAGTAGTTTTTTTGTCTGACACAGACAATTGGGTATTAGCGTTTTCTTGCATTAGATGATTTTGTTTAACTAAGGTCTTTTAGTGATTAAAATAGTTCATCCGGCTATGATGATTTGCCGGACAAGATTTTAACAAAATTAAAAAAACGATTAGCTTCAAAAACCGCAGGAATCCCATGC
This sequence comes from Cyanobium sp. NIES-981, assembly GCA_943368815.1. GTDB lineage: Bacteria > Bacteroidota > Bacteroidia > Cytophagales > Spirosomataceae > Emticicia. Next base: position 10,141 of record CALRLS020000041.1, on the reverse strand, counting down.
CTGAATCGAACATCACTTTTTATGCAGAAAAAGCACGTTTTTGATGTAATTTATAAGCACTACACTATCAATTGTCCATAAATTGTCCACCTTCAAAAAGGGGATACGATGCTTATTTTGGGGGTCAAAGCAAGCATTCTGTCAGACTTCCCAATTCAGGCTTTAGATGATTGAGGTCAGAATCAAGCCATCTATACGACCAGCCGGAAGCCTTGTTTGTTCAGGATACCAGATGTTATAATTTAGCTGTTTCAGCCGACCATTAAGGAAGTTTTCAAATAGATTTGCGCAAAAGCACCACTCTTTATTATTCTGGTAATGAGTAGAATTTTGCATCAGATAATTTACACAACCAGCGCCAGGTCAATGATTGCCCCGCTGCTGTTGTTGAGCTCGCGCATGGATGAAATGAATGGTAAGTCAATTTCTGCCCCTGCCAGTTTATCGAGTAAATCATGCTGACGTTTAAATTCCCTTTGCATATACTCGTTTTGAGCAATTTTCATTTCAAAATCATCACCGAAATCACCTGCAAGCTCTGATTCCTGCACAAAGGTATCTACGGTGTCTCTGGCTATTGAGGCGATATTGAGCAGATAACTCAGGTCTTCACTCAAAAGAAATTCTACTGAATCGGAGACCGCCGAACAGGTATCGAGGGCATAAGATGCCAGATCGCCTTCGAATAGCCCTACATCGGGTGTTACTTCTATAATCTTCTCGTAGATTCCGTCCAGCTCTGCATCGTTCAGGTCAATATCCTGCAAAAACTGGTAGAGCATCACAATGGCTTCTTCGAGTATTTCTATATTGCCCCATTCTTCCTTTTCGTTGAACTGCCTGTAATTGGGCAATAGTTTTTCGCAGATAAGTACCGCAAATAGTACCTGTTGCTTAAAGTCCAGTTTTGTTATTTTACCTTCAACACTTTTAAGAAATTCGTCCATTTCGTTTAGGGTCTTTGTTGTCGTAGCTCACTGTTTTTTCAATTCTGCAAGATAATGATATTTTGCATTTAATCATCAAAGGTAGGTTTGAAATGGAAATGAAGGTGGATAAAGTGTGATTTGGCGGTGATGTTGTGAAGAGATTATTTATATACGACGAACGGTTTTACCACCTCCGTGGTTAAATTATAAAGTCAATTCAACAGGTCTTACTCAATAGCAATATTCACTTTTACGCGTTTTTCAATAGAACAGAAATAGGCGTAGTAATTAAGGTTTTCGGCATTGAGGTAATGAATAAACTGTTGCAGTTTTCTGGTATCATTTTTCCGGACGAACCTGATAGTCAGGCCATCATTCTTAGCATTGACGGAAATTTCTTCGTAAAGTAACTCGTACTTTTCCAGCATAAATACTACTTCACCTCTTAAACTATCAACCGTTTTTTTCATTGAATACCTGTTTACTGGTTTAGATTAATAAGAGCCTGAAATTATTATTCGATGGGATAGTAAGTAGTAGATAAATAGCCATCAGCTATTAAGCAAATATAAAATAATATCGGCAGAATATCAAAACGGGGTGGTAAAATTATTGAGTGGCAATACAAGAATTACCGTTTCAATGTCAGGTTCGAACCCAAACTTTCATCCCAATCCCACCCAATTGCCCCGTTTAATAAGTTTATCCTTTTCTGCTTGAATACCTCTGCCCTATCGGCTACTTTTGAATGATTTTACTGCCTTCCGAACCAGCATGGGCTCTTCACAAGAATCAAACCAAAATGCTATTGACTAATTTTTAATCCATGAAGCCGGTACAACATCTCAGGAAAAAGGTCATTCATTTATTAAACCAGTACGGAATGGTTTACACACAAATGAACGAGAAAATTTCGGGCAATGGCCTCACTATTATATTTGATGATAAAATTCCTTCGGCTAAACTCAAAAATCTGAATCATTTATTAAAAGAGCAAAAACTCAATTGTACATGGTCTTTTTGCCCTGAAACATGGGAACTGGCCCTAACGATTTCGATATGAGTCAGGTTTATTAAGTGGCATCAACTCCGGCAAAATCTAAAATTACTTCCTTTAGCTCCATTCTTCCGGTAATTAAACTGATGATTAAGTTTATAAAATCAACAAAACACGCAAGTTATAATCGTTCCAAGTAATAAAATCTCAGTATTTATACTTACTTTTCACCAAAACTGGCATTGAATTTGCAGATTTACTATTTACTAACTTTTTTTTCGGTCTACACCTCTTTCAGAATATAAGCTATTGGTGATTTATATAAACTTACATTTTCCATGATTGCCTAATCAGATGGCAAGAATACGGCTATTTGAAATATTAGCCGTATAACTGATACTTATACACGATGATAAAAAGACTTCTGTGCGTCGATGACGATAATATAACCTTGACTCTTATAAAACTTGTGGTTAATAAAGCATCTTTTGCAGAAGAGATTATTACTAAGCATAATGGCAAAGAAGCATTAGATTATTATATCGGCCTATCCGAAAATATCCCATCAGAAAACTATCCCGAACTCATTTTTTTAGATTTAAACATGCCTGTAATGGGTGGCTGGGATTTTTTAGAAGAGTTTACCAAAAAGCTTTATCTAAAATTCAATAAGACCAGAGTAGTGATTCTGTCGTCGTCAACCGACCCCGAAGAAAAAGCCCGGGCAAAGAATTACCCGATGATTGTCGACTATTTACCTAAGCCTATTACAATAAGTGTTTTGAATAATATTAAGGCACGATTAGGTAATTCGGGCGACACCCCCTGTTGAGTGAGCTCTGCTCAATTATTGAAAAATATATACATGACCAACAATGCATCATCAGACAAGCATTTTTCGGTATCTATAGACACTGAAATGACCACCGGGCAAGCGAATCCTGTGGGAGTAATTGTTTGCGATGACTTATTGATGCGCTATACCGAGGAAAGTTTCCTGATACTGGATGCCGAATTAAAGATTGTCAATTTCAGTCATAATTTCCATAAACAATGCAGCACAATATTTGGCACGGAAATCATTAAGGGTAAAAACATTCTTGAATATACACCTGCATACAGGCTTGAATCCGCCAGAAAATTATATCGGAAAGTTTTACAGGGCGAAACGCTGGAAATTGAATTAGAACTACCCGGACAAAACAACGTTTCTTATAATTGCCTGAACAAATATAAACCTATACGTGACGACAGAGGGCAGATTATAGGAGTTTTTGTCTCTTCAGTTAATACTACTCCTACAAAAAATGCGGAATTAGAAATCCTGAAACAGGAAGACAGGTATCGTTCGATTGTCGAAAACTCAATGGATGCCTTCTTCTTTAGCAATGTTGATGGTTCTATTATTGACGCTAACCTTGCCGCCGTTGAATTGTTTGGCTATAGTCTGGAAGAATTGCAGCAACTGAACCGCATTGACTTGATAGACCATAGCTACAGGCAATTTTTTGAGCATCTGAAAGAAAAATCCATAACAGGAAAAATGAAAGGTGAGGCCATTGGTATCCGTAAAAACGGCGAACGCTTCCCTTTTGAGTTTTCGTCTGTCCTTTATACTGATGTCAACAGCGAAACCAAAGTCGGCACCTTCATCAGTGATATTTCGATTAGAAAAAATGCCGAAAAAATCCTTGGGCTCAGCGGAAAGCGTTTCAGGGCATTAATCGAAAACGCTACCGACATTATTTTACTTACCGACGAAAAGGGCAAAGTAAAATACACCAGCCCTTCATTTGAAAGAATAACAGGCTTTAGCTTTGATGAATTAAATGATAATCCGGATCTGATAGTAGCAAATATACATCCTGATTATCTGGGAATGATCAGGAAAACCTATTTTGAAGCCCTGGAACACCCCGGTGTGCCTATTTCACGCCTGGTACAATTTCAGCATAAGGCAGGGCATTATGTGTGGCTGGAAGGTGTTATTACTAACCTGCTGCTCGACGAAAACGTGGGCGCCGTAGTATCCAATTATCGGAATGTAAGCCGACGCAAAGCTGCCGAAGCCAAGGCCTCTAAAATTGAGCATCGCTTTCAGGCTCTGGTCGAAAATGCAGGAGACATTATTGTGCTGACAAATGCTGACGGCATTGTTTCTTATGTAAGCCCTGCTTATGAAAAACTGACAGGATTCAGCCTGGATGAAATAGTGGGCCGCATTAATGTTTCTCTGATGCACCCCGAACAGGCAAAAGAAACCAAAGGCATATTTGAGCAATTGTTAGCAAAACCCGGTTCGTTTTTAAACCGCCTTAACCGACTGAAATGCAAAGACGGATCCTATATATGGGTTGAGGGCTATCTTACTAATTTATTGAATGATGATAGCGTTCAGGCTGTGGTGTCGAACTACCACGATATTACAGAGCGCCGTCAGGCTGCCGAACACGTCCGGCAATCAGAGAACAATCTTAAAACTATTTTTGAGAATACCACCGAGGCGTTTTTGCTGACGGATGCCAACCGCATTGTAAAAGCCTTTAACAGCAATGCCCGTAAGATTGCGTTCCTGAACCGCGATACCGAACTGAAAACCGGGTATGATATACTGAATTTTATTGCAGACGACAGACACGAAGTGATGCGGGGAATGTTTGACAGTGTTCTGGGCGGACAACACATACAATACGACCGCAAGTATATAGATGATAACGGCGAAACATACTGGATAGATTTTTCGATTAAACCCGTAACTGAAGAAGGCCAGATAACAGGTATATGCATAACGGGGCTCGATATTACGGCAAGGAAACTGGCAGAAGAAGAAATAGTTAAAAGAGAACAGAAGTTCAGGTCTATTCTTCAGAACAGCCACGACATGCTTTTCCTTTTTGATACCGATGGAAAGATAGAATTCCTGAGTCCGGCCATTGAGAAGGCATTTGGCTATACTAACAGGGATATTGATATTCAGTACATTCTGGATAGCATACATCCCGATGATTTCGAACATGTGATGCATCAGCTGAGGCTGGCACATGATAGTCCGGATATTCCTGTTTTTGTTACCCTTAGAAAGCAAAGAAAAGAAGGCGATTATGTCTGGCTTGAAGGAACCCTCACCAACTTGCTCCACATACCGGATGTAAATGTGATAGTAGCCAATTTCAGAGATGTTACGGAGCGAAAACTGTTTGAAGAGCAACAGGAGCTTCTGGTTTCGATGGTAAATTCATCAGAAGATGCGATTTTCAGCCAGACCCTTGACAGCAAAATCCTTAGCTGGAACAACGGGGCCGTTAAATTATTCGGTTACCTGACCGATGAAATTGTCGGCAACAATTGTAGTATTATTATTCCGTCGAATCGTTTGCAGGAAGAAGCCGAAATTATTGAGAAAATTACTCAGGGTATTTCTGTAGAACACTATGAAACACAGCGAAGGACAAAAAACGGTGCATTGATTTATATATCGCTGACGGTCTCTCCCATCAAAGACAGCAAAGGGAATATTACAGGCGCGGCAACAATTGCCCGGGATATTTCGGATAAAAAGAAAACCGAAGATATTATTAAAAACAATGAAAAGCGGTTCAGAAGCTTGTTGCAAAACAGTAATGATGGCTTAAGCCTGCTGACGGTTGATGGTATAATGCTCGAAATAAGCCCGACAGGTAAGAAAATAACTGGTTTTGATGAAGATGAAATGGTTGGGCAGACCAGACATGACCTCATACACCCCGATGATCTGGGGCAGGTGTCACAGGCATTTATTGATGTGATTGAAGACCCTGAAAAAACCCGGAATTTTGAATACCGCAGCCTTACCAAAGACGGCACATACAAATGGCTCGAAGCCTGTTGCCAGAATCTTTTGCATGAGCCTACCGTTGGCGCTATTGTAATTAACTACAGAGACATAACCGAGCGGAAAAATCAGGAAATAGAACGGGAGCAACTGATACGGACACTGAACCAGAATAATAGTGACTTGCGCAATTTCTCTTATATTACTTCGCATAACCTGAAAGCGCCACTATCGAACCTGATGGGTTTTATTGATTTGCTTGAAGATATTCCGGTTGAAGACCCTACCCTGCACGCCATTATTGATGGTTTCAGGTCGTCTACCACGCAGTTGAATCATACGATTAATGACCTTGTGAAAATTCTGATTATCAGAGACAGCGACTCTATTGAGCAAAAAGAAACCTCGCTCAGCAAGATATTCACACAGGTGAAAAGTCAGCTGGGGAACCTGATTGAGGAAGTTCAACCCATTATTAAAGTAGATTTTGATAGAGCACCTCTTGTCTTTTTTAATGAGACCTATCTGGAAAGTATTTTTATGAACCTGCTTACCAATGCCGTCAAGTATCGTTCGTATGACCGGAAACTCAAAATTACTATCAAAACATATAAAACGGACGATGCCCTCGTGCTGACATTTACTGATAACGGCATAGGCATTGATGTAGCACGGCATAAATCAAAAATCTTCGGACTCTACCAACGTTTTCATGATCGCCCAAACAGCAAGGGTCTGGGTCTATACCTCATTAAATCACAAATGGAAAGCCTCGGTGGCAGTATTGACATCGAAAGCCGGATTAATATAGGTACTACCTTTAGTTTGCGGTTTCAGTTATAAGTATGAGTATGTTCATGCAATAAGTTATAACATGAGCATTTATACCTATTTTTATGGTTAAATGGCATAGATTTTGCACACTTTGAAAAAACTGTTACTCTTTTCTATCTCCTGATCTCCAGAAATTCACAGATAATTAAGACTGGCCTGCTTTTTACTGACAATAAGCAATTATTTAACCTATCCCGATGGTACAAAAATTACTCTGTGTTGATGATGACAAAATTACACTGACACTTATTAACCTTATCGTAAAAAAGGCTTCGTTTGCTGATGAAATTATAACAAGAATGAATGGTGAGGAAGCGCTCGATTTCTATACTGATTTATGTAATAATGCCACAGCAGAAAATTACCCCGAATTGATTTTTCTTGACCTGAATATGCCCTGCATGAACGGTTGGGATTTTTTAGATGAGTTTGTTAAAAAATTCTATACCCGGTTCAATAAAACCAAAGTCGTGATTCTATCATCTTCAATAGCCCCTTCAGAAAAAGCAAAAGCAGCAAAATACCCGATTGTAATCGATTATATATCGAAGCCCCTTACAATCAATTCCCTGAAAACCATATCAGGTCTTGGTTTACAGGCATAGTTTCTATTTTGGTTTTATTAGCATTATGTGGTTAGCGATTCAGTAAATCCGGACAAATAGATACATCAATTTATTGCCTGCCGATAAATTGGTCTATATTTGATACCAAAACAACAATTTTGCCAATATGAAAACTAAGAATTCTCCAAAGCCATCCCTATCTCCCGCCCTCAAATCACTTGACTATGAAGACCTGCTTGCCAACTATGTGGAAGATAACTTTATCATTGTCAATACCGATTTGATTATCCTGAATGTTGGCGCCAATTTCAGACAGCAGTTTCTTGAAATCTTTAAGAAAGAAGTAAACATCGGAGAATCTGTCTTAAACTATACCGCTGCCGACAGAAGAGAAATTGTAAAAGGTTTTTATGCGCAGGCACTCAAGGGAGAAACCGTAGAAAATGAAGTAGATATTTCGATTTCCGACAATACCATTCTCAATTGCCGTAATAAGTACAAACCCATCTACAATAAGGAAAAGCAGATTGTCGGCATTTTTGTTTCTGCCTTTAACACAACGTCTGTCCGGAAGGCCGAATCGGAAAGCCGCAGAAATGAAGACAAATATAAATTAATTGTTGAAAACTCACTCGATGCCTTCATTTTTGCGAATCCGAACGGAGGGTTGCTGGAAGCCAACGATGCCGCCATTGAAATATTTGGCTATAGCAAGGAAGAGTTTAAAAAACTGCATAGAAATGACCTTGTTGACACTACAAGTGAAGCCTATCACCACTTTGCAAAAGAAAGAGAAAAAACCGGAAAAATGAAAGGAGAGCTCATCGGTATCCGCAAAAGCGGTGAGCGGTTTGCATTTGAGTTTTCTTCGGTTGCCTATCAGGATGCCGACGGGCAAACAAAATTAGGTACTTTTATAAGTGATATTTCTGCCAGAAAAAAGACCGAACGCCTGGTGGAATCGAGTGAAAAACGCTTCAGGGTATTGGTAGAAAACTCTAGTGATTTAATGATTCTTGGCGATGAAAAGGGCCTGGTGAAATATGTCAGCCCTGCTTTTGAAAGAATAACAGGATTTTCGTTTGAAGACACGCAAAATCAGCCTGATTTATTAATACAATCATTACACCCTGATTTTCGTGAAACAGTCATAAAATCGCAAAGAGAAGCTATCGAAAAGCCCGGCATCCCGATTCCGCGACAGATGAGGGTAAAACATAAAGACGGACAATACTTATGGCTGGATGGATTTATAACCAACCTGCTGAATGATGGCAACGTTGACGCGATGGTCTCTAATTACAGAGACATAACCGAAAGGAAAGCAGCAGAGGAAGAGTTGATTAAAAGCGAAAACCGTTTCAGGGCTTTGGTTGAAAAAGGTGAAGATATTATTGTCATGACCAACCCTGACGGAACTATTATTTATTTAAGCCCTGCATTTGAGAAGCTGACAGGCTATAAGACACATGAGGTAATTGGCAATCGGAATTTAATGTATATTCACCCGGAACAGGTAAAAGAGGCCAAAGATATTTACGAGCGCCTTTTAAAACAGCCCGGCTTATCATTACCAAGACTAAACCGCATAAAATGTAAAAACGGAACCTATAGATGGGTGGAGGGCTATACAACTAATCTGCTCCATGACGAAAGTGTGCAGGCCATTGTAACAAACTACCTTGATATAACAGAGCGTAGAAAGGCATCTGAACTCATCAGGCAATCGGAGTCTGACCTGAAAACCATATTTGAGAATACCTCTGAGGCATTTTTGCTGATTGATACGAACGGGATAATCAAAACATTTAACAATAACTCAAGACTGTTGGGTCTACTGAATAATAGCAATGAAATGGTTATCGGTCAGCCCCTCTTAAACTCTGTAAATGAGGAAAGAAAAGAAGATATTCAGCGACTAATTGATAGGGTATTGCTTGGTGAGACAGTGAGATATGACCGCCTGTATTTAGTTGAAAACGGTAAATTATGGATAGATAGCGTTGCAAGACCCGTAGTAGACGGCACTCAGATAAATGGTATCTGTATCACTGGTAGAGATATAACAGCACGAAAACTGGCCGAGGAAGAACTTACCAAACGGGAATTACGGTATAGGTCTATTCTTGAAAACAGCAATGAAATGCTCTTTCTTTTTGATGCAGAAGGTAACATAGAGTATTTAAGTCCGTCTATCCAGAAGGCATTTGGGTATACAAATGTTGAAAATGAAATGCATAACATTCTTGATACTATCAATCCGGACGAGCTGGAAAACGTGATGACATCTTTAAAACGCGCTTTCAATAGCCCGGGAATTCCGGTTTTTGCAACATTCAGAAAACGAAGGAAAGATGGTGTGGATCTCTGGCTCGAAGGTACATTAACCAATATGTTACATATTCCGGAAGTGAACACAATTGTTGCCAATTTCAGAGATATAACCGAGCGAAAAATTTTTGAAGAGCAACAGGAGTTTTTAGTATCGATTATTAATACATCAGATGATGCCATCCTGAGTATTGATACCAACAAAACCATACTAAGCTGGAACCAGGGCGCCGAAAAAATGTTTGGCTATACTGATACTGAAGTGATTGGTAAAAGCATTTTTATGATTATCCCTCTCAACCGCTGGCACGAAGAGGATGAAATCCTGTCCAGGATTTATACAGGTGAAACAGTGAATCACCACGAAACCAAACGCCTGACGAAATCCGGTCAGTTAATCGATGTTTCGCTGACAGTTTCACTGATTAATGACAATAAAGGAAATATTACAGGTATATCGAAAATCATCCGTAATATATCAGATAAAAAGAAGGCAGAAGAAATAATCAGTAATAACGAAAAGCGTTTCAGAAGTTTGCTGCAAAACAGTAACGACGGGCTATCGCTTTTGGGTATTGACGGTGTAATGCTGGAAATAAGCCAGACAGGCAAGAAAATCATAGGCTTTGATGACAGCGAAATGCTGGGACAAGCCAGATACGACCTGATTCAT
>CALRLS020000040.1:0-19066 GCA_943368815.1 Cyanobium sp. NIES-981 | reverse complement strand
AAGGGCCTTCAATAGACCTATATAAGAATATGCAGGAGCAATTCCCTGAATTGAAAGTAATTGCCAGTGGCGGTGTAAGTTCGATGCAGGACCTTGAAGACTTGGCTGAATTAAATATTTTTGGAGTAATAGTCGGTAAAGCTATTTATGAAAACCGTATCAGTTTAAAAGATATAGAGCGCAGATTTGTATGAACCACGAATTCAGAAAAGACGGATATACTATCAGCACAGACCAGCAATTATTGCAGTTTGATCTAATTCACAGTTTCCTGACAAGTTCTTATTGGTCGCCGGAGATTTCTATGGATGTAGTAAAACGGGCAGCAGCAGGTTCAATCGCTTTTGGGATGTATAAAGATTCCGGTGAACAGGTAGGGTATGCCCGTGTGATTTCAGACTGTGCTACTTTTGCTTATCTGGCCGATGTATTTGTTTTAGAATCAGAAAGAGGGAAAGGATTATCAAAATGGTTAATGGAGTGTATTCAACAATTACCTGAACTACAGAATCTGCGTCGCTGGATGCTGGCTACCCGTGATGCTCACAGTCTATACACTCAATTCGGCTTCACCCCTCTGGATAATCCGGATATAATGATGCAAATTGCCAGACCTAATATTTATGTGGAAATGAAATCTATTGAGTGATTGTGTGAATGAGTGATTTAGTGATTATTAAAAATTAAAATTATCGCTATGTAGTTAAGTGTTTCTATTTACCAACACCTTAATCACTCATTCACTAAATCACTAAATCACTAAATAAACTATGCTTACCAAAAGAATAATCCCCTGTTTAGATATAAAAGATGGGCGTACGGTGAAGGGTACTAACTTTGTTAACCTGCGTGATGCCGGAGACCCTGTTGAATTAGGGGCAGAGTATGCATTGCAGGGAGCAGACGAATTGGTGTTTCTTGATATTACGGCTACTGTTGAAGAACGAAAAACTTTAATTGACCTGGTTCGTAGGGTTGCCCGAACTGTCAATATCCCTTTTTGTGTGGGTGGTGGTATAGGTTCAGTATCTGATGTATCTAAATTGCTGAATGCGGGAGCTGATAAGGTTTCTATCAATTCATCTGCTGTCCGCAATCCTGATTTGATAAATGAATTAGCGCTCGAATTTGGTTCTCAATGTATTGTAGTGGCTATTGATACCAGATATATTACCACAGAAAATGACAGGCAAGAGCATATCGTACATACACACGGTGGCAGAAAACCTACTGAACTACGAACCATAGAATGGGCAAAAGAAGTAGAAAACCGCGGAGCAGGTGAAATTCTCCTGACTTCAATGGATACCGACGGTACTAAAGCCGGATTTGCTTTAGAACTAACCTCCGAGATTTCTGACAACGCCAATATACCTATCATCGCCTCTGGTGGTGCCGGAACAATGGAGCATTTCTACGACGTTTTTACTACCGGCAAAGCCGATGCCGGATTAGCGGCAAGTATCTTCCATTTCAAAGAAATAGGTATCCCTGGATTAAAACACTACCTTAAAGATAAAGGCATATCTATGCGTATTTAGGCATTATTTTGGTGTTGCAAATCTTTTGATTTGTCCGCTATAATGATCTAGTATATAGATTTCTTCATTAGCGTCTACACCAAAAGAGGATACAGAACCTGCATCTGAATTAAGTAATTCATTGCCTGTTTTATTGGCTCCATTAAAACTCAAAGCCCATACATTACCCTTTGCATAATCAGCAAAAAGATATTTTCCCTGCAATGCCGGAATACGTTTACCGTGATATACATATCCTCCGGTAACAGAAACACCATCACTACGAGGATATTGGTGAATAGGGTCTATGAGTGTATTTGTTGGGTCACTGTCGTTTCTTGGGTTATAACATCGGCTTGCTTCTTTCAATCGCCAGCCATAATTACCACCTTTAGTAACAATATCTATCTCTTCGAACTCATTCTGCCCTACGTCACCTACCCACATTTGTCCGGTTTTTGAATCGAAGCTAAATCGCCAGGGATTACGCAGGCCATAGGCATAAATCTCTTCTCTGAATCCCTCTTTGTTACCTGCATAAGGATTATCAGCCGGAATCCCATAATTGCCTTTATCTGTTTTATGCACATCGAGTCTCAATATTTTGCCTAATATAGAACTTCTGTTCTGGGCATAATTATGCTGGTCGCCCCAAGCTCCTCCATCACCTACTGCAATGTAGAGATAGCCATCCGGACCGAAAGCTATTTTCCCGCCATTATGGTTATCATAAGGCTGAGGGAATCTCATGATGATTAATTCTGACGAGGGTGATGCTTTTGAATCCAAGTAAGAGTTTGCTTTGAAACGGGCTATAATTGTTTCCAAGGGGTTTCTCCGGTTATAATTAACATAGAAATAGCCATTCTCTTTGAAATTCGGGTCAAACGCAATTCCTAATAAACCCATTTCACCCAAATCATCTACTTTGTCTCTTATATCCATATAAGTAGATGCTGCTTTAACAGCTGGATTATTATCGAATACCTTAATGACTCCCTCCTGCTCCAAAACAAAAATACGATTAGTGCCATCACCTGAATGCACAAACTCAACCGGACTGTTAAATTTAAGATTAGGAAAAGCGTTTTCCATCTGATAAAGTGTATCCTTCTTAATGAAACTATTAAGAAGTCGATTACCATTCAGGTAGCTAATCAATATCACTATTAAACCTAATGCTACAATAGCAATGGCTAATAAAAAAGCCAATAATCTGTTTTTTTGACGATTCAATAATGAATGAAAAGGCAAGCGGAGGTACATATTCATAAGAGTTAAATGGATACCTTTATAAAATTTTATCGGCCTATTTATTATGCTATACTACTATTTTATGACCGTATTTACAAGAGTGGGTTATACGAAAGGGGAATAAAACAGTATGAAACGTTAATTCTTAGCTCTTTCTATCAGATTCTCAAGAATCAGAACCCACTCATGTGCTTCACATTTCCATTCCATCTGTGTGATTTTCATAGGAGCAAAAAATTGCAGGATTGGATTTTCGTAAGAGCTTAAGAGTGGACCTAAGAAATAACAGAAATCAGGGTCAGGTATTTGTTGATTAAAGGCTGAATCAGCTTTCAAACAATCTTCAATTTCGTCTTTAAATCCGAAATCATTGGCCCGGCTCAATTTAAGAAGCGACGTTTGTAAAAGTATCTTGTTCATTGCCACTTTTTCTATTTCGTACAACAAAAGGGCAAGTTCAATTAAATCTTTTCTATATGGCTCTAAAATAGTAGTTGTAAAATCACCTAATAATCGGGCAATATGATAAATAATGAGAGGAGCGGTAGCATAGTTATGAGATACCTGAAACGGGTGGCTGATAAATTCTTTTCTTCTGATAATCCTCATCAGGTATTGGTAAGTATCAATATCATAATCATTATATAGTAATTTAAATGATTCAAACAAATACATCAGGTTACATAAGGCGCAGGCATCAAACTCTATGGCCATGTTTTTGCCGAACCATGTTGAGTAGATTTTTAAGCCTTTATAATGTTTAAAGGTATTTTTTACCTGTCTTTTTTTGGTTGGCCCATCTGATAAATTGGCGTGCAGTTGAAGTATTTCCTTGAGCCAGATTACATCTTCTCTTTTCGCTTGTGATGTGAGATATATCAACGAAGTATCATCAATGTCATCAGGCAATCTGAAATGCTCTGAATGTCGGAAAATATAACCGTTAGGAAAATGGTTAGATAATCTCCCATCCTTGGGTGTTTGCCAGAAATTATAAGTGTTTAAACCATCCTTATTCTGAAAGGCAGGATAGTTCTGAATCGCTTTAGCTGAAATCTCATCAACAATAGTTTGCGATACAGGAGGTAAATAAGGTTTTATCTGATTTAAAACAAAGACAATAGAAGCGGTATAGAAAATATTGGTGTCAGGGCGCTTATAAAGCAGGTATCTATTCTGCCGATAAGAAGGAAAAATACCCTCGGGAAAATATTTATCGCCCCGTGATTGTAACGAGGCGATTTTCTGAATGATTGAATGTATCGTATCTGTTTCTAAGTTCTCAGGCATCATGCTACTTTCAATACCAACTTACCAGTATTTTCTCCTTTAAACAGTTTCATCAAGGTATCCTGAAAGGCTCTGATGCCCCCCTCCGCAATCTCTACTTTGGCATTGAGTTTTCCTTGTGCTACCCAGCCTGCCATTTCCTTAATGGCTTTGCCATAATTAGCGGCATTATCAAAAACCACAATTCCCTCCATACGGGCACGATTGACTAATAATGACATATAATTGCTTGGCCCTGCCGGTTTCTGAATAGCATTGTATTGCGATATTGCACCGCAGATTACGATTCTTGCCTTCATATTAATCAGAGTCAATACAGTATCCAGTATTTCTCCACCTACATTATCAAAATAGACATCAATACCATTCACGCAGGCTTCTTTCAATTGGTTTCTTAAATTTCCGGATTTATAATCCACACAGGCATCAAAGCCCAGTTCTTCTACTACATATTTACATTTTTCTTCACCTCCGGCTATTCCTACCACAGTACAACCTTTAATCTTAGCTATCTGCCCTACTACACTTCCAACTGCTCCGGCTGCGCCAGATACCACCACTGTTTCACCAGGTTTAGGTTGACCTGTATCTAAAAGTCCGAAATAGGCAGTCAGTCCTGACATACCTAAAGTACCTAAATAAGCAGGTAAAGGCACAAAATTCGGGTCAACTTTCACTATATCTTTGCCATCCAACACCGAGTATTCCTGCACACCTGTTATTCCTGTTACAGAGTCGCCTGCTTTGAAATCAGGATGCTTTGATTCAACCACTACCCCTGCCCCTAAAGCCCGCATTACTTCTCCGACTTTCACAGGTCTTACATAAGACTTACCCTCATTCATCCACCCTCGCATGGCAGGGTCAATAGATAGGTATTGCACTTGTACCAATACCTGATTTTCCTGCAATTCCGGTGTATCTACCTCTTCTATATCCCAGCATTCGGGAGTTGGATTACCAATCGGGCGAGCTAATAAGTTAATGCGCGTGTTGTTCATTTGATTTCAAGTCGATTTTGTCTGTACAGTTCAAAACTATAATATTAAAACGAATTTATTGCATTTCTTTTAAAATTGTCGGTACCATTCTCTATAAAATTGTATTCAGGGGCAAAAAATCTAATAAATTCACAAAAAACTTTTGAAAGAGTTTTGGTTAATAATCAGGAGTTTAGTATCTTTGCAGCCCGAATTATATTAGCATTAGATCAGCAAAGATATTAAATACATAAAACAATGGCGAAGAAAGGCAATCGTGTACAGGTTATCCTAGAGTGCACTGAGCAAAAAACAAGCGGTGTAGCAGGTATGTCTCGCTACGTTACGACTAAAAACCGTAAAAACACTACAGGTCGTATGGAGTTAAAGAAATATAACCCATTCCTGAAGAAACATACAACTCATAAAGAAATTAAATAATTCTGATTGCAGGGGTTCATAGATTTTGTCAGAATCCTGTAAAATCAATCGAACCAATACATCATAAAACGATACTAAAATGGCAAAGAAAGTAGTCGCTACGCTTCGTGATAAAACCGCAGGAAAAAACTTCGCAAAAGTTATCAAAGCAGTAAAGTCTCCTAAAACAGGTGCATATACTTTCAAGGAAGAAATGGTTCCTATGGAAGAATTGCAGAATGCGCTAAAAGCATAATTCCGATATTTATTATTGGTAGAAGCCTTCTTGTTGCAAGAGGGCTTTTTTGTTTTGGAATTGTAGGTAGTTTTGTGTTGTTCTCTAGATTTTTGAACAAATACAGCGGATTATCAGGGTTCGGAAAATAAGCGTTATTTAAAATTATTGTAAACTTTTAACTACAGGTGGTACACACCAAAGAAATCTATTAGATTTACGATACTTGTTTTAAATTAAATATATTCTTAATCTCAACCGTAAAAAGCATTGGTCATTTATTGGACCAGGCTCTATCGCTTTTTAAACAAACTTTCAAGACATGAAAAACATTGCCATAATTCTAATGGTTCTGAGCCTTATTATAGGCTGTAAAAACCAAAAACCAACTGCAGAACCTAGCAACTCTACAGTGAAAAAACATGGTTTAAAAAGAGTAAAACTAAGCAATGGCTGGGCACTAAGCCCCATCGGCAAAAGCCTTAAACTGCAGGATTTACCCTTAAACCTGGTAGTTTCTCCTTCAAAAAAGTATCTGGCTGTTACCAATAACGGCCAAAGCACACAAAGCATAACCCTCATTGATGCTACAACCGAGACAATCCTGGATGATGAACCCATCGAAAAATCATGGTTAGGCTTAGCCTTTAGTCCTGACGAAAAACACCTCTATGCCTCAGCAGGTAATGACAATAAAATCAATATTTATAAAATTGATAACAACCAGTTGCAAAAAGATGGTGAGATTATTCTGGATAAGCCCTGGCCGGTAAAGGTTTCTCCGGCAGGACTTTGTGCAAACGAAAAGCATATTTTTGTAGTAGCAAAAGATAATAGTACGCTCTATCAGCTTGATATTGCTTCTAAGAGTATTCTAAAAAAAATACCTTTGGCGGCAGAAGCCTATACTTGTATTTTATCACCCGATAAAAGCCTGCTTTATATATCGCTTTGGGGTGGAGCTAAAATCCTGATTTATGATATTGCTGTTTCAAAAATCATCGATGAGATTGCGGTTGATAAAAACCCGAATGATATGGTACTTACAAAAGATGGGCAATACCTATATGTATCTCACGGAAATGACAATACGGTTTCAATTATTGATACCAAACAAAAACAACGCATAGAAACGCTTTCTTGCGCACTATATCCTGACTCTCCCATTGGTTCAACTCCCAATGGCGTTGCTTTGAGCGAAGATGAGGAATACCTTTTTATTGCCAATGCTGATAATAATTGTTTAGCTGTTTTTGAGGTAGAAGACAAAGGAAAAAGTCGTTCATTAGGGTTTATCCCAACGGGTTGGTACCCAACTTCTGTCAAAACAATCGGCAATAAAATTTACGTAACAAATGGCAAAGGACTATCATCTTCAGCTAATCCTAAAGGGCCGAACCCGGTAAGTTCTAAGAGTCCGCAATTCAAGGGTGCAAACCCGGAGGCTGTTCGTGGTACGCAGTATATTGGCGGATTATTTAAAGGAACGTTGTCAATTTTTGATTTTCCCGACGAAAAAACTTTAGCTGATTATTCAAAAATCGTTTACGAAAATACCCCCTATACCAAAAGCAAAGAACTGGAGAGCGAAGGCCAGAGAGGAAACCCGATTCCAACAAAATTAGGCCAGAAATCCCCAATCAAATATATTTTCTATGTTATTAAAGAAAACCGCACTTACGATCAGGTGCTGGGGGATGTAAAAGCCGGAAATGGCGACACAACCTTATGTTTGTTTCCTGAACGAATTACACCTAATCAGCATGCTTTAGTAAATGAATTTGTTTTACTGGATAATTTTTATGTGGATGCCGAAGTAAGTGCAGATGGACATAACTGGTCAATGGCTGCTTATGCCAACGACTATGTAGAGAAAACCTGGGTAACAAGTTATGGTGGCCGCGGGGGCACCTATGACTATGAAGGAAGCCGGGAAATTGCTTATCCGAAAAATGGCTTTATCTGGGATTTTGCGTGTCGGGTAGGTGTAAGTTTCAGATCTTATGGTGAGTTTTCTGAGCAACGGGCCAAAATGCCAAATCTAAAGGATAATTGTAGTCTGAAATTCCCGCCTTACAATCTTTCTGTCAAAGATGTTACCCGTTTTGAGGCCTGGAAAGCTGATTTTGATTCTTTATCAGCTATAAATAAAATACCCAGATTAAATATTGTCCGTCTCGGAAACGACCATACCGCAGGAGCGAGAGTCGGCATGCCAACTACAGAAGCGATGGTTGCTGATAATGATCTGGCGGTCGGAAAATTGGTTGAACACCTTTCTAAATCGGGTATCTGGGAACAGTCAGCAATATTTATTCTTGAAGATGATGCCCAGAATGGTTCAGACCACGTGGATGCGCACCGCTCAACCGCCTACATTGCAGGTGGTTATGTTAAGCGTGGTTATGTTGATCATACAATGTATTCAACATCAAGCATGTTACGTACGATGGAGTTAATTCTGGGCATTCCTCCGATGAGCCAATACGATGCCGCTGCTACACCGATGTGGCGTTGTTTCAACAAAACACCTGATAATAAGCCCTTTACCGCTCTAAAGAATAACATTAATTTAGATGAGCGTAATGTTGCGGTCAATAGGAATTCAATCAAATCTGCTGAATTTGACTTATCTAAGCCCGATTTAATTAATGATTTAGAATTCAGCCAGATTGTATGGCAATCGGTAAAAGGGCTAAAAAGTCAAATGCCTGCTCCGAAAAGAAGCGCTTTTTTAGTGTTGAAAGAAGAAGACGAGGATGATGACTAAAAAACGATATTGAGAATATTATAAGCCTACAAAGCCTTGGAAACCCGTAGAAGCAACTATCATTTATTTCCTGTCAAAGTCATTGAAACAGACATCGACGACCTGAATCATGTCAATAATATTGTTTATCTGCGCTATGTGCAGGAAGCTGCTCAAAGTCACTGGTATTCAGCCGTACCAACAGAGTTAAGTTCACAAATAGCCTGGGTAGTACGTCGGCATGAAATTGATTACCTGAAACCGGCGTTTCTAGGAGAAAATTTAATGGTAAAGACCTGGGTTGATAATTTTACCGGAGTTACCAGCGACCGCCATTGTGAAATTCTGAGAGGGGACGAGGTACTGGCACGCTCACGTACTTTATGGGTTTCGTTAGATGCTAAAACCTTTCGCCCGAAACGTGTTAGTGAAGAAATAGCCGATCTGTTTTTTAGTTTTGAGTAAGATTAAACTGAAACTCTCATAAAATTGTTATAGTTTTGTCTAAGAACATATTTAAATATGGAACCTGTTTAAACTTATTTCTTTGGATTAGAAAATGGTATATTTTGACTGCGACTACTTCATTTATTTTCACCGTAGCTCTGCTACGATTCAAATAAATGAATTGTCTCGCCCAAAATCTACTCATTTTCATCTATAAATAAAAAGTTTAAACAGGTTCATGCTCTCAAACCACACAATCTTAGCAATTATTCATTTTACATTATTATTATTAAATGGGCTTATTTGACTTCTTTTCAAAAGAAAAAAAAGAAACGCTTGATAAAGGATTAGAAAAATCAAAAACAAATATTTTTGATAAACTCTCTCGTGCTATCATTGGGAAATCGAAGGTTGACGAAGAAGTATTAGACGAATTGGAAGAGATTCTGATTAGCTCTGATGTGGGCGTAGAGACAACGGTAAAGATAATCAGACGTATTGAGGCAAGAGTAGAACGTGATAAATATACAAGTGTTGAAGAATTAGATAAAATCCTGCGGGAGGAAACGGCTGCACTATTGGCTGAGAACAATTCTCAGGATGTAAAAGATAGTTATGAAACCGAGCACCTGCCAAAACCTTATGTATTGATGGTAGTAGGCGTAAATGGTGTAGGTAAAACCACCACCATTGGTAAACTGGCACACCAGTTTCATAAAAGAGGCAAAAAAGTGGTTCTGGGCGCAGCCGATACTTTCAGAGCGGCGGCAGTTGACCAACTGAAACTATGGGGGAAACGTGTAGGTGTTGAAGTGGTAGACCATGGCATGAACACCGATCCATCGTCAGTAGCATTTGATGCTGTGAAAAAAGGTATGGAAATGAATGCTGATATTATTATTATTGATACTGCCGGGCGTTTACATACCAAAGTAAATCTGATGAACGAGTTAGGGAAGATTAAACGTGTGGTTCAGAAATTTCTGCCTGAAGCTCCGCATGAAGTGATGCTGGTTTTGGATGGAAGTACCGGACAGAATGCAGTAATACAAGCCCGTGAATTTACGAAAGTAACGGAGATTGACTCACTGACTATCACCAAATTAGATGGTACAGCTAAAGGTGGGGTGGTGATTGGTATTTCTGATGAGTTCAAGATTCCGGTGAAATATATTGGTGTTGGTGAGCAAATGGATGATTTACAGGTATTCAACAAAATGGAATTTGTGGATTCTTTGTTTAAGAAGTAGTTTCTTTGCCACAAAGTACACAATGAGGCACAATGTAGCACTACAATAATAAAACACAAAAGCCGCTTCGAGAGCGGCTTTTGTGTTAATATGAACTGCTATTAAGCTATATCGCATATAGTCATACCTTGTTTCAAAGATGCTATCTTGTCAGAGCGTTTTGGAACAAATTCTTGTCCGACATAGCCTTTATAACCAGTTTCTACAATCGCTCTCATAATAGCCGGGTAGTTCAATTCCTGTGTATCGTCAATCTCAGCTCGGCCCGGAACACCACCTGTATGATAGTGTGCAAAATACTTATGATATTTTTTGATAGTCGCTATCACATCACCTTCCATGATTTGCATATGATAGATATCGTATAGTAATTTGAATTTCTCTGAACCAACTTTGTTACATAAATCAACGCCCCATTTGCTATAATCGCACATATAATCTTTGTGATTCACCTTGCTATTCAATAGCTCCATTACCACCGTAACACCGTGTTGCTCAGCCGATGGCATTAGCCTTTTCAAACCTATTGCACAGTTTTCCATACCTTCTTCGTTTGACATGCCTTTTCTGTTACCTGAAAAACATATCACTTTGTCATAACCTGCCTCTTCCAATTTCGGAAAAATAGCTTCGTAACTGGCAACGAGTTCATCATGCAATGCCGGATTGTTAAATCCTCTTTCAATACCCAGACCTGCCCCCCATGGCATAGCACAATGAAGACCATATTTCTTAAGCGTAGGCCAATCTTCTGGTCCCTGTAATTCTATTGATTTCATACCCATTGCAACCACTGCTTTACATAGGTCTTCTAAAGGTATTTTATCATAACACCACCGACAAACCGAGTGGTTGATTTTACCGTTAAGTTCACTACCTAATACTTTTTCATTGGCTGCAAAAGCTTCGGTCAGGCTCAGTGGTGCTGATAATATGGCCGCTCCACCAATGATATTCTTCAGGGCCGAACGACGGGTTGAGTTAGCTTCCATTGTTATTTAGTTAAAATTGAATAGTTTTCTTAAAATTAATTCTCTCTGATGCTCACACTCTTTTCTGTAGGAAAGCCCATCGGCACAGCCTGGGTTACTTTACCTGTGGCCACCCATTCAGTACCTCGTTGCAAGGTAGTAATAAAACCTTTGCATTTCTGAGAATAATTACCATGCCCAAGGGCTGTATGAAATATCCGGCCTTTACCATAGCTAATGGTCATTAACATAGGTTCGGTTCTGCCAGAGCCTCTCTTTTCTTTATCGCTATAAGCAGTGGCCAATATCTCCATATTTTCGGCGGGGCCTCTTAAGCGGTCGTAAAGTTCGTCTTTTTCATGCATCCAGGCTTCCGGTAAGCCTTTGGTAATCGGGTGCTTGCTATTGCGTACTTTTACTAAAAACTGATGCTCAACCCCATGACTACCCCCACGCCCTGCACTATTATCCTGTACAAATTGATGTTTCTCTTCATCATAATAAACGTAAGGACCCGACTTTTCATTGCGGTTGCCCCAACCTCCTATACCAATCATTTTGTTATAAGCCTCCCATTCAGGGAAAGCGTTGTCGGCCGCATGAACAGACACAAAGCCGCCACCATTATTGACAAACTTTTCAAAGGCATCTTTGGTAGTTTTCGACCATGAATCTCCGTTGTAATTTGATACGACTACCTGATAGGGCGCAAAATCCGGCTTGAATGTTTCCATATCTCCCCCTTCGGATGGAGTGGTGGCTACGCTTACTTTGAAAAGTCCTGTTTCTTCCAGATACCCTTTCATCATTTGTGTAGTTTGTGGCCAGTTTTTATGGTTATTCTGACCGTCTATTATTAAGACGTTAATGGGCTTTGCTCTTTTTTGTGCATTAATTTCTGTCAGGAACAAGAATAAGAATCCGGCAAGGAATGTGAAGAAAACATTTAGATTTTTATGTGCCATATCCGTTAATTTAGAGGTTAAATGCACCGTATCATTATATGAATTTACCAAATTAATATAAAAAGGCATTTTTGCATCCGGGCCGTTTTATTGAAGTTCAAGAAAATCTATATCAAAAAATCTGGAATCTGTGTTTCAAAAACGACCAAGTAGAGACAGGGCAATGCCCTGTCTCTACTAAATCTATCATTCTTAATGCCCGTTTTTATAAAACCTAATCAATGCTATTTCCCACCTTTACGGGTAAACATTTCATTATTTTCATTGCCCCCCGATTTCAGATAGGCAATTAAATCTCTCAATTCTTCCTCATTCAAGCCATTGATAAGGCCGGGCAACATCACTGATACTGAAGAATATTTACTTGAAGCTACGTCTTTTTTCGCTAATTTCATTAATACATCAGGTGCATAAGGATTCTGCGAAACGTAATAAGCATCTTTATCTTCGTTGGCCAGACGACCCACAATCGAATCACCGTTTTTAAGAATAAACTGTGTAGCTGCATATTGGTCAGATACTACCTTGCTCGGGTCGATAATAGCTTCAAGAATATCCTTGGTTGAGAAACGAGTACCTAATTGAGTTAAATCAGGGCCAACGTTACCACCCTCACCACGCACACTATGGCAACGTCCGCAGGTAATCGCATTATACATATCTTTTCCTTGTTGGAAATTGCGGTTTGTCAAGCCCTTGTCTACGGTTTCTACTGCTACATCCAGTTTCCAGTTTTTACCCGGGCCTTTCGGATAGTTATGCACTACTAAATCGTTACCTGATTTAGTAAGCAGGTCGGCTCTTGATAATTTTTCATAATGAGCAACCTGTGCTTTAGGTACATTAGCTAAGGCCAGTTTTTGCATTCGGTCTATAAAGCCTATATAACTATTTCCGCCCCGATAGTTTAAGGCATTACCCAACCACTTAAAATATTTTTCTCTCAGTTGTGGCGTCCATCCGGTTTTAGCGGAAGTTAAAACCGTAGCGATATAGGTTTGTTGAACCGGAGGTGTTTTTTCTAACATCTTTGCAATATCTAAGCCATAGGCAGGATTACGCATGATTAAATCGGCAGATGAGGTAGCTGTTTGTCCTCCGGCTATAGCTCCTGCTGCTTCTTTTTTATCCAACATAGCTACACATTTGGCAACTACTCCCGGGGCATCTAAATAAACCAAAGTTCTACTCAATATTTTGTTCTGCTCATTACCGCTTGATGGGAAATTCGGGTTCATATAGGCAATTACTTTGGCTTTAGTAGCAGCACTTGGCATACCCATTCTGGTAAACACCAATTCAAACGCACGCAATATATCTACCTGCTGAGACTCAGATAAAGTGCGATAATTGACACCTAATAATGATTTTAGGATGTTTTCTTTCTGCTCAGGTGCACCGTGGCGAGCCAAAGCAATCATGGTATTAATTATCTTAACAGGGTCTTTTTCTGCCAGGGCTCTATCCTGCCATTCTGTAACAGGTTGATGTTCCAGAGCCATTCTTGCTGCATAACGGATAAAGCGGTCAGGGTGATTTAAGTTTGGCCATGCCTTATCTGCGGCCATACTATTAGGTTCGCCATGAAATACTTCCAGCTCTCTTCTTAAAGTATTCTCTTTGGTAGGTGCTGTAGCTACTGATACATCTGTACTTTCTGATCCGTTATAATATACTCTATATAGGTCTGACTCTAATCTGCGACCACCCGTCAGGAAGTATAAAGCACCATCAGGGCCAATAGCACCATCAGTAAGCGGTAAAGGTAAGCCTGATAAAAACTCGTCTCTGTCAGCCGTATAAGATGAGCCACTTGGTTTTAAATGAATGGCATGTACAATACCAAAACTCCAGTCGAATGCCAATAGGGTATTTTTATACTTTGCAGGGAATTTAGCATCTTTTGTATGCAATAGGTTAGTAGGTGACCCTTGTCCGATACCTAAAACCGGAGGAAGGTTATCAGGCAATACTGGCTCCCATGTACCTGAGCCTGTTCTCCAACCGTATTCACTACCGCTTGTTACGTGGCAAATACGAGTCGGGCGATACCATGGCAAACCAAAATCCCACTCCATGTCAGAGTCATAAGCGAATAAATCGCCTACTTCATTGAAAGCAATATCATAGGTATTTCTATAACCACCACTTACCAGTTCCCAATGCTTGCCTTCCGGGTCAACATTGGCAATCCAGCCGCCCGGTTCTGTACGGTCAGTAGCGTGCCCTCTCGGGTCTTTGATATGCGGGAATAATTTATCGTATTTCCAGTTAGGAGGCAGGCGATAAGAATCAAATTTTGGGGGGTCAGTGTAATTACCTGCTACAATGTAAAGCGACTTTTTATCGAACGAGAGTATCACACTATGCGGACCATGTTCGCCGTCTCCCTGTAATTCTTTCAGTAAGGTAACTTTATCAAACTGGTCGTCTCCGTTGGTATCCTGTAAGCGGTATAAACCACTTTTTCTTGGAAATTTCTTGTTAGCACTATTGTTCATCATCACATACAGGCTATTGAAAGCGTACAACAAACCTTGTGCATTTCCTAAAGCAACAGTATCACCCTGAACAATCAGTTTTTCTACTTTAGGTGTAGTACCCTGACCAATAGCCGGGATAGTCAGTCGGTATAAAATACCGTATTGGTCTGAAGCAATCATACGGCCTTTGTCATCAAAAGCCATTGATACCCAGGATCCCTGTTCGTTTTCTGATGGGCTATACAGGTGTTCGGCTTTAAAACCGGGTTGTAATTTGAGTTTCGCTATTTTGGGGTTTTCGTCTGCAGTAGCAGGATTGTCTTTCAGGCTTGTGTAAGATGCCACAAACAGAAATATCCCTGTAATAAGGACAAGGAGTTTTAGGGTGTTTGGTCGAGCGTTCATTATTTATATTTAAGGATTGAATGCGATTGAGATATTTTCCTCACCCCAAGCCCTCTCACGCGGGAGAGGGGGCTAAGAAGTCTCCCTCTCCTCCTTCAAGGAGAGGGAGATTTAGTGGGTGAGGCTAATTTAACTCTCTTCTATTAAAAACACTTTCCGGCTGAGGTGCTTTGCCTGATAAAATGGCAAGTACATTTTGTACTGTTGATACGCACATATTTTTGTAAGTAGTAGCGGTAAGGCTACCCACATGTGCAGTGATAATAGTTTTAGGATGGCTTAATAATGGCTCGTCATGCGCCGGTGGCTCTATAACCAATACATCAGCACCAAAACCACCGATTGTGCTATTATTTAAGGCATTAACTAAAGCGGTCTGGTCTACTAATGCTCCCCTTGCTGTATTTATCAAAATCGCATGAGGTTTCATTAAGCTCAGTTCTTTTTCACTTATCAGGTTCTTGGTATCTTCAAATAAAGGCAGGTGTAGAGTAATTATATCAGATACTAGTAGGACTTCTTCCAAAGGTAGGCCCTGATAATCTGATTGTACCGGGAATTTATCCCAGTATACCACATTCATACTGAAAGCATCACCTAATTTAGCTACTCTTTTACCGATATTCCCCATGCCCAAAACACCCAGGGTCTTGCCATGCAATTCGTCTCCTGTAAACTGGTTTCTCCATTCCCAATTCCCAGCTTTTACCTGTCTTGCTGATTCATATAAATTACGTTGCAACATCAGCATTAAGGTAATTGCGTGCTCAGCTATTGTACTTGAATTTGAGCCGGGAGCATTTACCACCTTTATCTTGCGTGCTGTGGCCTCTTTTATATCCACATTATCAAGCCCCACACCACAACGGGCAATTACCTGTAAATTGGGGCAGGCCTCCATTAATTGCTTGTTTCCCTGTCCTTTTCCTCTGGTTATTACTCCATCAATAGAGTTTTCCTGCAGGATAGTGGTCAGAGGGGTATCTCCGTAAGCGGTGAATATCTCTATCTCTCCTGCCGAAGCGGCATTATTCAATAATTCCATTGCCTCATCAGCAACGGTTTCTAAGAGCAATACGTTTTTCTTCATGTTCTGTCGTGATACAATGTCGCGTCAGCTGATTTATACCCTCTGAAATCATTGCGCCCTGAAACATAAATACCCGGTTTAAACAATTCGTCTTCAAAAATCTTCGGGTCAATATCACTACCGGGAGCCGAAGATATTTCAACCAGATTACCGGAAGGGTCACGTACAAACATCTGCATAGCGCCATCAGGTAACTGACGGATTTTACCCCAGGGTAGAATATCAATTACACCCAGTGCTTTCATGCGATTGAAAATCGTATTGAAATCATCTACAGTTACACACATATGTCCTCGGAACGAATAAGTGTCATCCCACTCTGTCAGGTGTAATTGTTGCTCTTCATTAAATTTAAAGAAGGCTGTGGGATAGTCGAACAAAAAAGCCGGAAGTGGCTCTAAGCCAAGCTCTTTTTCATAAAATTCACAGGCCTTTTCAAGGTTGCTTACTACCAGTGCTACGTGGTTTATTTTTACTGCTTTTGCCATAGTCGTAAAGTTTATTTCTATTAGCCACAATGTACACGAAGTACACGATGTTACACTAATGAATTATAGGGTCATTATTTAAATCGTTTGTTTAAATTCTTTTACAAAATCCCAGTTTGGGGTCAAGCCAAGGCCTGGTCTGGAAGGGGCTTCAATCATCCCATCAATGGCCTGTATTTTTTCCTGTACCAGGTCATACATCATCGGGTTACCACCTAAGGAGAACTCAATGATAGTAGCCGCAGGGGCTGCAAAGGCTACATTAACACCTGCCATGAACGAGAAGGCTGAACCCCAGCAATGAGGCGCTAATTCTAACTGGTAAGCATGCGCCAGATGTGCTACCCGCATGGCTTCGGTAATACCACCAATGATAGCCGAATCCGGCTGAACTACGTCTAATGCCCTTACTTCAATCAAATCACGCACATCAAATGCCGTGTATTCGCTTTCTCCGGCTGCAATCGGAATCGATGTAAAGGCTTTCACCTCTGCTGTACCATGACGGTTATCAGGGCTGATAGGCTCTTCAAACCAGTATAAATTACAATCTTCTACACCTCTGCAAAACTGCTTGGCCTCCGGTACACTGAAAGTACCATGTGCATCGGTCATTAATTTAATATTTTCGCCCAAAGCCTCTCTTGCTGCCCTTACCCGTCTGATGCTTTCCTGTACGGTTTCGTCCATTACACCCACACGCATTTTCACGCCTTGAAATCCTTTGGAGACGTATCCTAGTAATTGTTCACCTATTTTCTCGGTTCCGGCCCAGCCACCACTGGCATAAGCAGGCATTTTTTCTCTACAAGCCCCTCCTAATAATTCTACTACGGGTACACCTAAAGCTTTACCTTTTAAATCCCAAAGAGCCGTATCAACCCCACTTAAAGCTGAGATTGTCAGACCTCTTCTACCTAATATCGGGAATTTACGTCCTCGTTTTAAAGCATAGTGATCGCGGGTACCATTATAGATATGTTCCCAGATTCGAGTAATGTGATGCGCATCTTTGCCCACTAACAAAGGCTTTATTTCCTTTTCTACACAGGTAACAATAGAGGCACAAACCCCCGAAGAACCAACTGCTGCTTTTGCTTCGCCAAATCCCTGCAAACCTGTATCAGTGGTTACAACAACGAGTGTCATATCGAAGTCTGTCAACAGACCGTAATCTGAAAAATGCTGTTTTTCTTTGGGGATAGGGCAACGTAGCCAGAAGGCTTCTACATTTGTAATTTTCATTTTAAAATAGGTTGGTGGTAGTTATATTTTTAACTTACCATTTCAAAATTTAGATAAATAGCTTAATAGCGAATGGCGAGCTAGAAGCTCACCCCACAGGTATTAGATAAGTGGTCTTAGTGTTTCTATAGATTTTTTTGTGAGCATGGTATAGAATTCTTCTGTAACCGAAGAACTACCGTGGTCTTCCAGGAATTTCTTTTGTTCGGAGCTTAATCCCTCCGGATCCAGGTCAATTGAATTTGGATATGGGTTGGCAGGGGTTCTGTCCAAAGGAGAGCAAAATTCTACCGACAATACTTTGTCGTAATCAATTTCACGTAGGGTTTCAATGATTTTCGGCCAGTTGATGGTACCCATTCCAGGAGCCATACGATTGCTGTCCGCAACATGGAAACCTACCAGACGGCCTTTGGCACGGCGAATGGCATCATAGGTATTATCTTCTTCGATATTCATGTGGAAGGTATCCAGACAAACACCGCAATTAGGCCCAACTGCTTCTGCCAATGCAAGGGCCTGGTCACCTCTGTTGATAAAATAGGTTTCAAAACGGTTGATTGGCTCAATACCTATAAGGATTCCGCAACTTTCGGCATATTCATACACCTGTGTCATACCTTCAACTGCCCATTCCCATTCTTCGTCCGGTCTTCCGTCTGGAATGATTTTACCCACGGTACCCGGTACAACCGACACCATCTGGCCGTCCAATTCCTTTACCATTGTCACCACATCCTTTATGTATTGTACCGATTTCGCTCTTTGAGATTTGTCTTTGGCAAGTAGATTTCTGTCTTCCAGCATCAGGGTTACTGAGCCCCAACAGGTCAATCCGTAGTCTTTTAGTAGTTTGTTTACTTTTTTTGTATCATACGCCTCGGGGCTTCCCTGAATCTCCAGTTTCTCGTAGCCAAGTCCGGCAATTCGCTTAATAGTAGTTTCTATGGATTCTGCCCGCATCCAGTTGTGAATTGAAATTTCCATTCTAAAGGTTATAAGAGTTGAATTTATTTAGAAGCATCAGGGTAAAATGCTGTATGGCAAAAATAAGACTAATTGTTTGTTTTCTTTGATTTTTCAAAGATATTATTTGTTGCTGCAAGCTTTATCGGCAAGCAACAATCCATCCATATTAATACTTTAATAAATCGATTTAGTACCTCCTTTTATAGAAGTTTTTTCTGTTCTGAAAATGGAGTAAGCAACGAAGAAAAAGGGGAAGTTTGGGGAGAAGAAAAGACTTACTGAACAATAATAGACTCATTGATTAT
>CALRLS020000039.1:0-19086 GCA_943368815.1 Cyanobium sp. NIES-981 | reverse complement strand
AAGCCTCTGTCTAATACATATTTATATGTTCCGTCGTCACAACGGAAACGGTACTCTAACTGAATGTTCGATTGCTTATTTTCAAAAACTTCATTCAGCGTATCCAGTACCGGCTTTAAATCTTCCGGGTGTATGTTTCGCCTCCACCAGTTCTGTACATTCTCTACAAATAAATTTTCCAGCGGATACCCGAAAACCTTATGGATGCCTTTGTTATAGGTTATCCTGTCTTTGATAATATCCAGGTCCCAGATAGTATCACTTGTGGCTTTCATTACAACATCATATCGTTCTTTTGCCTGTTTTATCTTTTCACTTGCCTCTCTGTTTTCGAGCAATACCCCAACCAGATTGGTTGCCCGCTCAATAAAACTTATTTCGTGAGGTTTAGGCGATTTCTTGGTTTTATAATAAGTAGCAAAACTCCCCATCACTATCCCGTCACTCTTTTTAATCGGTATAGACCAGCAGGCTTTAAAATGATAATCAGAGACCAGATACCGATAGCCATGCCAAAGTGGATCAAGGTCAATATCCGTAACAATAACGGCCTCACCCAAATACATGGCTGTGCCACAGGAGCCAACAGTTGGTCCGATTGCAGTGCCTTCCAGATCCATTGTGTATTTAACAGGAATACTGTCTCCGGCTAAATGATGTAATGTTTTTCCGTCCGTCAGCTGCAGGATTGAACAAATTGACTGAGGTATTAAATTTTCTATATCATCAATCAGTTTTTCCAGAATATAGTCCAGGGAAACTCCGGCTGTGGCATTCAGTGCATATATCTCTTTCTCAATGGCCAGAATCCTCTCCTGATATTTGCGGGTAGAGATGTCCTGCATGGCCCCCAAAATCCTTATTGGCTGTTGATTTTCATAGATAATAAATGCTCTGTCATGTATATAGGCATATTCTCCGTCGGCTTTCAGAAAACGATACTCTGACGAACACTGCGTTTTTGACAAGGCAATTGCATCTGCGAGTTCCTGTATTGCTTTTTCTTTATCTTCAGGATGCAAATGGTCTTCCCAGAAATTCATATCAAGGTATTCGTTCACAAAAGGATACCCGAAAAGTTTCTGATACCCATTGCCCGATATAAATGTTTTCTTCTCTTTTAAATCGCAGTCCCAAACGGCATCGCTCGTTGCCTGAGCTACTGCCTCGTAACGCTCATTGGTCTGGCTTAGTTTTCTTTCGTATTCTATCCGCTTACCGATATCCCTTGAGTTCGAAACAATGCCTTCAATAGCAGGGTCGCTCAACAGATTCGTAATAGAAGTTTCTAACCAAATCCAATTCCCATTGGCATGCCTGAACCTGTAGGGTTCCATTCCTACACTTTTATGTAGGTTAAGTCCGACAGTTGTTCTAAGCATCCGCTTTACATCATCCTTATGGATAAAGTCAACTACTTTTCTATACATAAGCTCCATAGGTGCATAACCTACAATGGCTTCATGATTAGGGCTGACATACCTGAATTTACCACCCTTATCGATAATTGTCATCAAATCGGCGCCATCCTGTACTAAGGCTCTGAATCTTTGTTCACTTATTTTCAGTGCATTCTCTACTTCCAGTTTCTCAGTTATATCTGTTGCCAGAATCAGACGGGCTTTTTTCCCGGCAAAATCAATCACATTCCCCTCTATTTCTACATAAATCAATTCTCCTGTTTTTTTCAGGTGCCGCCATATTCTGTTTACGCCTTTACCATAATTTTTTATTTCATGAATAGTCTCAATAACCGCCGGGATACTCTCCTTTGGACGGATATGAAGAATATTCATATTCAGAAACTCCTCTTTTGAATAACCATAATGCGCGATAGCCGACTGGTTGACATCTAAAAATTGTAATGTATTGATGTCATAAACCCACATAGGAACCGGATTCAGATGAAAAAGCTCCTTATACCTTTTTTCCGACTCACGCAGAGAGTTATTTATTTTCCTTCTCTCTATACTATAAATTGTACTTTTGGTCAATAAGGCAGCATTTAATTCATCTTTCAGCAGATAATCAGCTACTCCTAAAGACACACTTCTAAGCCCAAAATCTCTGTCGGCATAGCCTGTCAGTACAATAACCGGTATTTCGTTGGCAATATACACCACCTCTTTCACAAGGGCTTCTCCGCTACTATCAGGCAGGGACAAATCAAGTAATATAACATCAAACGGAATATTGGTCAGCAATTTACCCTTCAGTTCAGTCAAAGTACGAACATGATAGATATTGTGAGATAACACCTCATCCGAAAGATACTCTTCAATCAGGAAATAGTCCCCGGGATTATCTTCTACTACCAGTATATTTAACGCTTTCGTAAAGGCTGACATTTAATTAACTAAACTTTAGGCAAGGAAACAATAGAAATCCAGAAATTTTCGATGGACGCAACTACTTTCAGGAAGTCACTCGCATCAATAGGTTTGGTGATATAACAATTTACATAATTTTTATACGATTGATAGATGTCTTTTTCAGCTGAAGAGGTGGTGAGCATAATAACAGGAATATGCTTCATGCTATCATTTGATTTCACGGCTACCAATACTTCATGCCCGTTCATTTTTGGCAAATTCACGTCTAACAATATTAAATCAGGGGTTCTCTCCTGTCTGTACATACCTTTTTTCTCTAAAAACTGTATCGCTTCCCAACCGTCTCTTACAGTGCTCAGGTTGTTGATAATTTTACTTTCATGCAGTGCTTCTGTGGTCAGAAAAATATCTCCTTCATTGTCTTCAACTAATAAAATATGTATAGGCTCCATAGATTTGATAGTTTAACAGACTCTATATTCAGTTTTCAGAAATTACATATTAATGTTAAAATGAAAAGAACTTCCTATACCATATTCTGACTCCACCCATATCTTACCCTTATGGTTTTCAATTATTTTCTTACATATAGCTAAACCAATACCTGTACCTGAGTATTCTTCCTTGTGATGCAGCCTTTGAAAAAGCACAAATATTTTATCAAAATACTGTTTTTCTATACCTATGCCATTGTCTGCCACTGTAAACTGCCAATGACTATGCTTGTCGGTAGCCGAAATAACAATTTTTGGTGTCTCGTCATTTTTTCTGTATTTGATAGCATTAGAGATTAAGTTCTGCATTACCTGATACAGCGGAAGTTTTGCCCCATATATGTTTGGTAAATCGTTCCATATTATTTCTACTCCCTCTTCACGCCAGATATTTTTTTGTACAAGGTCCTGAACGAGTTCATTCATATTCACCCAATCAAGGTCATACTCTTTTCTGCCTATTTTCGAGTACTCCAGTAAATCGAGAATAATCATTCTCATCCGATTAGCGCCATCTACGGCAAAGTTTATGTATTGCTTTGCTCTATCGTCCAGGTGTTCCTTATACTTTTTGTCTAACTGGGTCAGAAAACCCGTAATCATTCTCAGTGGTTCCTGTAAATCATGTGAGGCGATATAGGCAAATTGCTCTAATTCTGCATTGGTTGCAGTCAATTGTTCTGCTCTCTGGTTCAGGCTCAGGTTCAGGGCTTTCAGGTGCCTCTCGTCTCGCTTTCTTTGTGTAATATCATTAATCTGAGAGACAAAATGAAGTGGCTCGCCATATTTATGTCTTACTAATGAGGTAGCAAGCAAGACCCACACTACTTGCTTCTTTTTATTTATATAACGCTTTTCGATATGATAGGCCTCCTTTTTGCCACTCATCAGCTCTTTCAGCAACTTTGCGTCATTTTCGAGGTCGTCAGGATGCGTGATGTCTTTATGAGTAAGGTTTTTTAATTCTTCACTGCTATAGCCAATTATCCGGCTCAGACTTTCATTGGCGGCTATATACCTGCCATCTAAACCCACAATAGCCATGCCAATAGCTGAAAACTGAAAAGCTGCTCTGAATTTTTCTTCACTTTCTATCAGGCTTTCCTGTAATTGCTTCTGTCTGGCAATATCTCTGCAGTAACAAGCTAAACCAACAATCCCTTCTTCAGTCTGAATCGGGTTAATACTTATCTCTTTCCAACCAAGATTCACACCTAATATTCCGGCTATATAGGTTTCTTCCTTGAATGCCTCCCCTTTCAAGCCTCTTTCATAAAGTATTTTCCAGAATTCCACGAACCGATGGCCGAAATAGTTTTCCATCAGCAGGTTATCTCCGGAAACCAGAATTATTCCGGTAGATATACGCATCGATTCAACAAAAGCTTTATTACCTGCAATCAGTCTGAAATCCCTGCTTACACTCCATATCAGGTCTTCTGTATTATTAATCAGGGCTTCCTTATCTCTCCGCTCAAATTCCTTTTCCTGTTCTGCAAGCACTCTGGTACTCACATCTCTGAAATTATTGACAATGCCTTCAATGCCCGGTTCATCGAGCATATTAATCAATATTCCTTCTATCCAACGCCAGTTACCATCTTTATGCCTGATTCTGGCAACCTGACCAAGTACCGGCAAGCCCGGATTGCGCAACATTTCTTCCCATGCGGCCATTACTTTTACACTATCATCCGGGTGAGTAGCTGAAAATAAATCCATACTTACAGATTCCTCAACCGTATAACCTAATACCCTCTCGATTGATGGTGATATATAAATTGGCCTCCCGGTAGTTGATAGAATGGCAACCCCATCGGCACCGTGTTCTACTAATGATGAAAACCGTTTTTCTCTTATTTCTGCTTCACTGGCTATTTTCTTCCGTTCCGAAATATCGCTGATGAAAGTACTGATTTTCCCATCTCTGTGTCCGTTACTCCCTTTATAGAAAATAGATGAAAACTCACATGGAAAATGCCTTCCGTTCTTATGAATACCTGTTATTTCACCTCTTACTTTACCTTCGCTGTCTCTTTCTTCTATATACTTTCTGATTAGCTGTTCATCGTACACTATTATATCATGCCATTTCAGATTCCTGAATTCATCAGCTGTATAGCCAAACATTTCGCACGATGTCTTGTTGGCATCCAGAATAGTGCCGTCATTTTCGCTGAATAGAAAACCATGCAAAGCGTTCTCGATGATATAATGGTACTTTTCTTCACTCTGCCGAAGTGCCGTTTCTGTTTTTTTCCTTTCGGTAATATCATAAGAAAAAACAAAAACACCTATTATTATATGGCTACTACTGTAGATAGGTTTAAATTTATTCAGAAAAAAAACCACTGAGCCATCAGGTGCAAGCACCTCAGTTTCAGTTTCGTGAGATTCGCCTTCTAATACTTGCTTGTAGAGTTGCCTTACAATATCAACCCGTGCGGGTTGAACATAAGAGAGTACACTTGCTCCAATTACTATATTTACACCAAAATACACATCGTATAATTCCTGAAATTTATGATTGCAGGTAACAATATCCAGATTTTTATCAACTACCAGAAGACATTCATCAGTATTGGCCATCAGGAGATCTAATTGCCCGACTAGTTCTTTCAGATCATTTTCTTTGTCTGAAGAATCAAAAGATGGCTTTTTATCGAAGCTTTTCTTACTATGGTTTTCATTTTGGGCTATTTTATTCCTCATCAGCGTTCTTGTTTCATTCGATAGCAAATGGTTTTCACCAAACCAATAACTACTGAATAAATAGGTAAAATCCGAAAGCTCTGATAAAGCCATCCGGTTGACTAATTCTTTCCTATTCACTCAGAGCCTTGTCAGTCTTTAGCTGTTGTATGAATGATTACAATCTAAATAGCAAACAACGCATCTGTAATCTCAAAAAAAATGATACTCTATAATCTGAAACTTAAGTATTACGATAAAGACAATCAGCCAGCAAAAAAATAACGCTGTTATCTATATGTAAATACCTGATTAAAATACTGATTACAAGGTAGTAAACATAATTCTATTTATCAATAAAATTTTTCAATAATACCAAATCATCTGTACCTATAAAATCTACATCCAGTTTTTTTAGCGTCTCAAAAGCAAGTGTTGTATTTGGCGTACCCCAGATTCTTACCCGCTTGCCTTTGGCGTGATTCGACACCACAAAATTCCGGATACTCTGGTAGGTCTCTTCAGGCAATTCCTGCTTTCCGGGCCAATATTTACCAAAATCAAGGAAGCTGGCACTTACCATATCAACCCTTTCAAAGGCTTTTTCAGAATACTGTGTGTTTCTTCGGCCATCAAAGAAAAATACATTATCATATTGTTCAAACTCGTCCGGCTTAGGCATATCACCACTAATTGTAATATGTACGTGTTTCAGGTCTTTTTTATGGTGTTTGAATAGCTTCTCTAAAACCGTCAATATCTGCTTGCCATCTTTCTTCAGGTCGAGCAACAGATACAATTCTTTCTGATTCGGGTAGGCATAACCTTTATTGGCCTTGATTTTGGCTAAGAGGGGTTTCCAGTACAAGGTTTTAAATGTTGCTTTTTTACTGATGTTTTTCCAGTCGTGGGCCACATACAATTTACCGTTTTTGATATATAAATCAGCTTCGATAGAGTCATAACCTAAATCATAGGCGACATAAAAGGGTTGTTTCTGCTCATAATCATTGTGTGAATGAATTAACTGAGCAAAAGCCTGATTACCTAATAATACTAAACTAAAGATTACGTATCTGATATTTTTCGCCATAAGTATTTAACCATTTTAATAGTTTAAGTGCATCTTGTTTTGTAAATAATTGAGTACCCTCGTTCATCGTAGCAGCCGACCCGCAGGCTACTCCCCAGCGGAGCATTTCTGAAAAGTCTTTCCCTTCCGACAAAGCCCACACCATTCCGCCTACCATGCTGTCGCCTGCACCTACTGTACTCTTTTTCTGCACGGGTGGTGCCGGAATATGTTCGCATATATCTTTCGTCACCAATACTGCCCCCTGCGGCCCTAATGAAACCACCACTACTTCACAATTACATCTGCCT
The DNA here is from genome assembly GCA_943368815.1 of Cyanobium sp. NIES-981. GTDB lineage: Bacteria > Bacteroidota > Bacteroidia > Cytophagales > Spirosomataceae > Emticicia. The sequence continues at coordinate 12,185 of CALRLS020000039.1, read as the reverse complement.
ATGATTTCTCTTGCAGCCTCATCCACTTCATTAATTTCGAGCGATTCCGAACCTACCAGTCTGGCAAGTTCACTTACATTAGGTTTTAAGAGATATACACCTTCATCTATGGCTTTTTCAAGTGGGGCGCCTGATGTATCCACAATTAGTTTAGAGCCAATCCTGCGCGAAATAGCCGCCACTTTTTCATAAAAATCGTCTCCTAATCCCGGCGACAAACTGCCGCTGGCTACCAGAAAATCAGGTTTTGCTTCTTCAATGGCTTTCAATATCTCCTTTGATTCTTTCTCCGTAATAATCGGCCCGGGCATTCCAAAGCGATACTGTGCATTGGTATGGGTATCAACTGCCGTAAAGTTTTCTCTTGTCCAGCTTTCAGTTTTAATTGCTTCATAATCAATCCCCTCTTTCTTTACCAGATTCTCTAATAATTTTCCTGATGCGCCACCTACAGTGAAAATAGCCAGAGAATTTCCGCCTAATCGGGCTATGGCTTTTGAAACGTTGATACCCCCACCTCCTGCATCATAATGCGGCGCTTCACATCGCATTTTCTGTTCTGCTACCAGGCCTGTAAATCTGGTACTCTTATCAATTGCCGGGCTCACCGTTAAGGTAAGAATCTTATTTTCATTTTTTTTCATAGCTTGTGAGATTTAATCTTTTCTTTAAATACCTAACCCTTTTTCTCTTCTCTCGGATGATAACTTTTCAGTGTCTCCTGCAAAAATGCCCTGTCGAGATGCGTATATATTTCGGTAGTAGTAATAGACTCATGCCCAAGCATTTCCTGTACTGCCCGAAGGTCTGCCCCACCCTCAATCAGGTGCGTGGCAAAAGAGTGCCTGAAAGTATGCGGAGAAATATTTTTATGAATACCTGCCCGCTCAGCCAGGTCTTTAATAATCAGAAAAATCATCACTCTTGTCAATTGTCTGCCCCGCCGGTTCAAAAATACAATATCTTCTTCACCTGTTTTTATATTCAGGTGATTTCTTATACTTTCCAGATAAATATTGGTGTATTTGATGGCATCTCTGCCAATAGGCACCAGTCGCATCTTATTACCTTTCCCTACAACCCTGATGAAACCAATATCAAAATAGCAATTGGTCAGCTTTAAATCTACCAGTTCAGAAACCCGTACACCGCAACTGTATAACACTTCTAAAATTGCCCGATTACGCGTACCTTCAGGGGTTGACACATCTATTATTTCCAGCATCCGCTCAATCTCCGGAAAAGCCAGTGTATCAGGCAGTTTCCTTCCTGTTTTAGGCGCTTCAATCAGCTGGGTAGGGTCAGTCTGAATAATGTTTTCAAGCGCAAGATATTTGTAGAAAGATTTTATACCTGAAAGGATTCTGGCCTGTGAAGTAGCTGTAAGGCCAAACTGATTGATGTATTCAAGGAAATCTGATATATCTCTGTCCTTAATTGTTTCAGGGCCGGGCTTGTGCTCAGTCATTGCTGCAAACTGGCTCAATTTCTCAACATCTCTCAGGTAGGCTTCAATGGAGTTTTCTGACATAGAGCGCTCCAGCCTGAGATAATTCTTAAAATGTTGCGTATATATTGGCCAATTCAAAACCGTAATTTTTATCAGTAAACACGAATCGTTTTCGTAACTTGCCGTAAAAATACTGAGAGTATGTTTAAATTTTGGTATTCTGACCGAAAAGAGTGAATTTTTTAGCTAATCAAGATGTATTTTGCAGATGTAGCAGGCAGCTACACGGTTCGCCGCGCGATCGAAAAAATACAACGCAGAGTAGCTGAAAAAGGCACCTTTGGAGGTCGAATGACAATTTTTAAACATACGCTAACTAATTCAACCAATCGCTTTTTCGATGAAAAAAATAATTATTATTAATGGTCCAAACCTTAATCTACTCGGTAAAAGAGAACCACATATTTATGGAAGCCAGACTTTTGAAGATTATTTAGGAGAGTTGAAACAGATGTTTTCAACGCTGGAACTCCATTACTATCAGTCGAATCACGAGGGAAGTATTATTGATAAAATACATGAGATAGGCTACGGAAGCCTGGAGTTTGACGGGCTGATAATCAATGCAGGAGCTTATACACATACTTCTATTGCCATAGCTGATGCCCTTTCGGCCATCAAAACCCCGGCAATAGAAGTACATATTTCTAATATTCATGCAAGAGAGGCATTCCGCCATCACTCTTACCTGACAAGCCGATGCAAGGGCATGATTTGCGGACTGGGCCTTAAGGGTTACGAAATGGCTATACGATATTTTATCTAAACCGCCATTTTAAGACAGGCTAGTTTCTGAACCAGTTCTTCTTTTCTCCGGCGGGCTACCAATACAGTTTTGTTATTGGCCAATAACACGGTAAACTCACCGCAATTATTTACATGATTCAGATTGATGATATAAGAGCGGTGCGAACGGAAAAACGAAACGTTGGTGGCTAGTCTCTCTTCAAGTTTTTTCAGGTTTGTGGCAACGTAGATTACCTTACCGGTATTCAGGTGAACCTTGGTATAATTAATGTCGGCCTCCATTAATACAATAATCGAAGGGTTGAATCTTTTATGTCCGCCTACTCTTACAAGGTTATCGTTTTTTAAGTTAAAATCTGCTTTCATGGCTTTATTTTTTTAGAGGGCTGTTAATTGTGAGTCAAAAGTAGACAGCACTTCTACGCCCTCCTATCCAAAATAAGTATCCGGCCGATTTAGCTTTTTAAATGGTGGTTTTAGCTTCAAATCTGGTTATTTCTGCTCATAATACGTTTTTTAATGAATAGTCGTCAAAATCGACTAATTTGTCGTTTATTTGTTTTGCAATCATCAAAAACCCTTACTTTCGTAAAAAATCCCGTATGTATTGTTAAATAATTAATTTATCCGGAATTTTATTGAATTTACACTTATTCCTGAATCACTCACTCTATATTAAAATAAGACAAAATTTAAGATGCGTACTATATTAACTATTATTGCAGTTGTTGTTGTTCTTGTGCTTGGCAAAATTTTCTTTTTTAAAAAAGCAGACGATAAGGCTGGCGGTGGCCCTGGTGGCGGTGGAGCAGCAGCAGGCAAAGGCGGAGAAAAAGGTAAAGGCGGACCCGGTGGTGCCGGAGGACCCGGCGGTGGGCAGCCTACAGCCGTAAATATATTTGTAACAGGTTTTGCTACGCTTGATAACGCAGTTACATCGCCGGGAACTGTGTTTCCTAACGAAGAGGTGCAATTGATGTCGGAAGCAGCCGGAAGGTTAGTAACCTTAAATATCAAAGAAGGTAGCAGAGTAGCTGCCGGGCAGGTAATTGCCAAAATAAGAGATACAGATTTACAGGCGCAATTGAAAAAAATCCACTTCCAGATAGAACTGGCTAAACAAACTGATGCACGTCAGAAAAAATTACTGGAAATCAATGCCATCAGCAGAGAAGAATATGAAATTACTTCTAATACGCTGAATACGCTTGCTGCCGATAAAGAGTTTCTCGAAACCAGTATTGAAAAAACGGTATTAAAAGCACCATTTGCAGGAAAAATAAGCTTTAAAAACGTGAGCCAGGGTGCTTATGTGACTTCAGCAACGAGTCTTGCAACTCTTGTACAAACAAACCCAGTAAAGATTGATTTTACGATTCCTGAAAAATATTCAACACAAATCAGGTTAGGTAGCAGCGTAAAGTTTGAAGTTGAAGGCCAGACAAATAGTTATTCGGCAACCATTGTGGCTATTGACCCGAAAATTGACGTAAACCTGCGTACACTAAAAGTAAGAGCCCTTGCCCAAAACCCGAATGACCGATTGATTCCGGGTATGTATGTAAGAGTAACGGTTGATCTGGATATTTCGCAGGCAATTATGGTTCCTACCGAAGCCATCATTCCGGTATTGAAAGGTAAGAAAGTATATGTAATGGAAAATGGCAAGGTAGCTGAAAAGATGGTAGAGACAGGTTTGCGTACCGATAAAAGCATTCAGATTACAAGCGGTCTTGCTTCGGGAGACTCATTGATTGTGAGCGGCATCATGGCATTGAAAAAAGATGCTCCTGTAAAAGTAAAACAGGTTATGAAATAAGGTATTTATTAGTGCCTGCTGGCGCTACTTGACAACGAAACTTACAAAATTATGTCTATATCAACCATATCCATCAAGCGCCCGGTATTAGCCATAGTGATGAACCTCATCATCATCTTATTTGGTATTATTGGTTATACATACCTGGGTGTGCGGGAATACCCGTCTATTGATCCGCCTGTGGTGTCGGTGCGTACCGCTTATGCAGGTGCGAATGCTGATATTATTGAATCGCAAATTACTGAACCGCTCGAAAAAGCGCTGAATAGTGTGGAGGGGATTAAATCTATCAGTTCTTCCTCTAACGTAGGTTCAAGCCAGATTACCGTCGAATTTGAATTGGGTGTTGATATGGAGCGTGCGGCAAACGACGTACGCGACAAGGTATCAGGTGCTGTGCGACAATTACCTCAGGATATTGATGCTCCTCCGACTGTGTCGAAAGCCGACGCAAACTCTGATCCTATTATGAGTATGATGCTTCAGAGTGAAGCACGTACCCACTTAGAGATAAGCGACCTGGCAGAAAACGTCGTAGCTCAACGCTTGCAAACCATTCAGGGTGTAAGTTCGGTTATGATCTGGGGGCAAAAGAAATATGCTATGCGTTTATGGATGGATCCGAACCGTATGGCTGCTCAGGGTGTAACAACACAGGATATTAAACAGGCGCTTGACCGTGAAAACGTGGAGCTGCCAAGTGGTAAGCTTGCCGGAGATAACACAGAATTAACCGTAAAAACGGTTGGTCGTTTCAAAAATGAAGCTGATTTTGAAAACCTGATTGTGAAGACTTTCGGGGATAAAATTGTCAGATTTAAAGATATTGGCAACATCCAGCTAGGCCCTGAAAACGAAGAAACGATTCTTCGGATGGGTGGTATTCCAATGATTGGCCTGGCAATTGTACCGCAACCCGGCACTAATTATCTTGAAATTTCTAAAGAAATTAAAAAGAGACTTCAGGAAATCAAAAGAGACTTGCCTAAAGATTATAAAATGGACGTATTGCTTGACAATACCATTTTTATTGAAAACTCTGTAGAAGAGGTAGGAGAAACATTATTAATAGCTATTGGTCTGGTTGTAATTATCATTTTCTTATTCTTCCGCGACTGGATTATTGCCGTAAGACCTTTAATTGACATTCCGGTGTCCTTAATCGGTACGTTCTTCGTCATGTATATGCTTGGTTATTCTGTCAATGTACTAACCCTTCTGGCTATTGTATTGGCAACAGGTCTGGTGGTTGATGACGGTATTGTTGTAACTGAGAATATTTATAAAAAGATAGAGCAGGGAATGAAGCCGATAGAGGCGGCTATTAAAGGAGCAAATGAGATTATGTTTGCGGTAGTCTCCACCTCTATTACACTGGCTTCGGTATTCTTGCCTGTAATCTTCATGGAAGGCTTCGTGGGTAAGTTATTCCGTGAGTTTGGTATAGTACTGGCGTCTGCCGTATTGATTTCGGCCTTTGTGTCATTGACGCTCACACCAATGCTGAATGCCTATCTGGTTAGAAAAGACAATAAGCGTTCGTGGTTCTACGAAAAAACAGAGCCATTCTTCGAAAACATGATTGATGGCTATCGTACACGTCTGATAAGTTTCATGAAGATGCGTTGGCTGGCTGTTCCGATTCTGTTTGTCACTTTAGGTATTACCTGGTTCTTTGGTAAAGATATTCAACAAGAGTTAGCGCCATTAGATGACCGCAACTGGTTCCGTATTTCAGTTACAGCGCCTGAAGGCTCATCATTTGAGTATATGGACAATTATATGCTGAAAATGGGAAAAATGCTTCAGGATTCAGTTCCGGAAGCAAGGGGTATTATGCTTATCACCGCCCCGGGATTTTCAGGCTCAGGCTCTCCTAATACAGGAATGGTTCGGGTAGCTTTAAAAGACAAATCTGAAAGAAAACGCAGCCAACAGGAAATAGTTGACTTTGTTACCAAAAAGCTGAAAGGAATGCCTGATGCACGTGCATTCCCGATTCAGCAGCAAACCATATCTGTAGATGCCCGCGGGGGACTACCAGTACAATATGTAGTTCAGGCACCTGATTTTGAAAAGCTACGCGCATATATGCCTAAATTCATGGAAGAAGTGTCGAAAGACCCTACATTCATTGTATCGGATATGAACCTGAAATTCAACAAACCTGAATTAGAGGTATCAATCGACCGTGAAAAGGCCAAAAGTATGGGTATTTCGGTTGCTGATGTAGCCCAGAATATGCAATTAGCTTTTGCAGGACAACGTTTCGGGTACTTCACGATGAACGGCCGTCAGTATCAGGTTATCGGACAGTTTGACCGTGCCAATAGAGACGAACCATTAGATCTGAAGAGTACTTTTGTAAAAAATAACCTGGGCGAATTAGTTCAGCTTGATAATATTGTAAAAACAGAAGAGCAAAGCAGCCCACCACAATTGTACCACTTTAACAGATACATGAGTGCAACGGTATCTGCCGGATTGGCTCCCGGTAAAACCGTAGGAGATGGTATCAAAGCAATGGACGCCATCAGAGACAAACTGAATGATGAATCTATCAGAACAGCGCTATCAGGCTCTTCACGTGACTTTGCAGAGAGTTCATCAAATACCTTATATACCTTCCTCCTGGCCTTATTATTAGTATACCTGATTCTTGCGGCACAGTTCGAAAGTTTTGTTGACCCATTCATCATCATGCTTACTGTGCCTCTGGCGCTTGCCGGTGCGGTATTCTCGCTCTGGTATTTTAACCAGACATTGAATATCTTCAGCCAGATTGGTATGATTATGTTGATTGGTTTGGTAACCAAGAACGGTATCCTGATTGTGGAGTTTGCTAACCAGTTAAGAGAGAAAGGAATGGATATTAAAGAAGCTGTTATTGAAGCCTCTGCCATGCGTTTCCGCCCTATCCTGATGACCAGCTTTGCCACTGTATTGGGTGCTGCCCCTATTGCCTTTGCTTTAGGTTCAGCCGGAAAAAGCCGGATGTCGATGGGTATCGTAATTATGGGAGGTCTCTTGTTCTCATTGGTATTAACATTATATGTGATTCCGGCAATCTATAGTTTCTTGTCGCGCAGCAAAAACTTTGAGCGTATGAAACAGATTGAGAAAATTGCGCATGAGTCAGAACATGAAATGGTATAAATCAATACAAGGGATACTTTAGGGTATCCCTTATTTTGAAATCTGATTCTAGTCCTTGTTTTCCCTCAATTGTCAGATTATTAATCAGACACACCATTAAAAAATTGAAGCATCATTTCTATAGTTTCATAACAAACGAAATCAATGAAACTAGGTAAAAATACAACAACGTGAAAAATTATTTTATTCTTCTATTATTCATTGCCCAAACTTCAATTGCTCAAGAAATACTAACCCTGGAGAATGCCGTAACGATAGCGCTCGAAAAAAATTACGACGTAAAAATTGCTGCACTTCAGCAATCAGTAGCTGAAACACAGGTTTTTAAGGGAAATGCAGGGATGCTGCCACGCGTTGATTTCAATAGCAGTGCAGGTGGAGCACTTAACGAAGTAAAACAGGTATTGGCAAATGGAAATGAAACAAACCGTTTCGGTACAAACTTACAACCTGCTGCAAACGTGGCTTTTGCCTGGACTTTATACGATGGTAAACGCATGTATGCTATTCTTGACAGATTGAAAAATCAAAGCCAGTTAAGCCAGATTCAGACCAGAATAGCGATGGAGAATACCATGGCAAACGTAATGGCCGCTTATTATGAGATAATGCGTCAGAAACAGACGGTCAGATTTCTGGAAACAATTATTAAATATTACGAAGAAAGGCTGAATATTACCGACCAGCGCTGGCAGTTTGGTAAAGGTTCTAAACTGGATTTTCTGCAATCGAAAACTGATATGGGAACACAAACCAGTTTATTGGTTCAGGCTAAGAATGACCTTAGAAACGCTAAAGTTTCTTTGAACAATCTGCTGGCAAGAGAACCTAATATGGACTTTGATGTGCAGGAAGCAGTAGCGCTTACTTTTGACCCATCGCAGGAAGAGCTCAAAACCAGAGCCCGTACAGCCAATAAAACTTTACAAGCTTTAAGAAAAGCTACTGATATTACTATAATTCAACAAAGAGAAGCAGCTGCTTTGAAATTACCACGAGTAACGCTTAACTCTACTTTAGGCTACTCTTTGAGTAAAACAAATGCAGGTTTATTCTTATACAACCAGAACTACGGTTTGAACACAAGCGTAGGCTTAACCTGGAATATATTCAACGGACAGATTACCCGCAGACAGATTCAGACTACTAAAATCAATACTGAAATTGCCAGAACTCAGGAAGAAGACTGGATTGTGCAAATGGAAAACGATCTGGTAAGAGCCTATAACCAATACCAGACTGACAAAGAGATATTGAAGCTGGAAGAAGAATATAATCAGGTGGCTGATGAAAATATGAAAATCTCTCTGGAGAAATTCAGATTAGGAGGTTCTACTATTCTGGAGATAAACGAAGCACAACGTAGCTTGAATACATCGTTGAACCGCCTTACTAACGCCCGTTACAATATCAAGATTTCGGAATTGCAATTGCTGCGTCTGAGTGGAGAATTAGTGAAGCAATAAAATGAGGTATAAAATAAAATGAGCCTAAAAAAACCTGCAATCGAGATTGCAGGTTTTTTGTTTATCGTTCGCTTATCAATAAAGATTAAACAACTTTTGTTTTGCCAGGCATTGGAATCTGGTACCAACCATCTTTATCCGGCAATGTTTTTGGTAATGTATCCCATGTGTATTTCTCAGGCATTAAATCAATCTGCGAGTTCAATGCATCTTCCCATTTCACGCGTTTTCCTGAATAAGACGCCATACGACCCAGAATAGCCGTCAGGGTGCTATGTGCTCCTCTTTCAGCATCATTGATAGGTTTGTTATTTACGATGCAATCAAACAATACATCGTGTTCTACCTGATAAGGGTCTTTGTCACCTTCTCCTTTATGTCTCCAGATGCTGTTACCTTTAAGGTCAAATATTTTACCTTCGGTTGCCCGGCCTTTTGTGCCTATCAGATGCTCTGATACATCTGACACAGTACCCGGTTGGTGGCGGCAATAACTAGATAAAACCATCCCATCAGCATACTTAAATTCTACTGCATGGTGGTCATAAATTTCACCGAATTTTTTATCAGTTCTTACCTGGCGTCCACCCATTGCTACTGCTTCTACAGGGTAACCACCTTTAAACCAGTTGATAACATCAATATTGTGAATATGTTGTTCGTTGATATGGTCGCCACAAAGCCAATTGAAATAATACCAGTTACGCATCTGGTATTCCATTTCGGTTTGTCCGGCCTCACGTTCTTTTACCCAAACACCGTCGTTATTCCAATAGCAACGGGCAGCTACGATATCACCGATTGTACCTTCGTCAATAACTTTTTTGTAGGTTTCAAGATATGATTTTTGATAGTGACGTTGCAAACCAACAACCACTTTCAGGTTTTTCTTTTTAGACTCTTCTGCCGCAGCTAATACACGACGGATACCCGGTGCATCAGTAGCTACAGGTTTTTCCATGAAAACGTGTTTGCCCTGACGTACGGCTTCTTCAAAGTGAATCGGACGGAAACCCGGAGGGGTTGTCAGGATAACTACATCTGCTAAAGCAATGGCTTGTTTGTAACCATCGAAACCAACAAATTTGTTCTCTTCAGGTACATTAACACGGTCCTTCACGCCATTACCATTCTTTTTTTCACCGGTAAGATTTTTATAAGCATAATCAATTCTATCGCGGAAGGCATCAGCCATTGCCACTAATTTTACATTTTGTTTCACAGAAAGCGCCTGAAAAGCAGCACCTGTGCCACGGCCACCGCAACCAACCAAAGCTACCTTGATTGTATCATCTACAGATGAATTAGCGGCAGATTCAAAAGGCAGGCTTGTTATTGACAGTCCCCCTGCAACAACTGCAGACGCCTTTACAAAATCCCGGCGAGAAAAGTTTGAGTTCATGTATTTGTGAGGTTATAAGAGTTGAAATGTTTGAGAAAACAAATTTAGGGCATTTCCCGAAATTATAACGATTTTTACGAGAAAATGTGCAAGCAATAGCCCCGATAATTTTGAAAACCGGTTAATTTATCGGTAAATTTGGCTAACAATTCGACCTGTCTACTATTACATCTATGAAAACATTCATTACTATTATAATGGTATTTGGTAACGCTGTGGCTTTTGCACAGGGTAAATTTGTGCCCAATCCTCAGGCCGTGCCAAAGCAACCGACACCCGTTTTAGCCATTGGCTCCAAAGCACCTGATTTCAGATTACCTGCCTCTGACGGAAAATATTATACACTCAAAAGTTTTGCTTCGGCCAAAGTATTGGTTATTGTTTTTACCTGTACCCACTGCCCTACTGCACAGGCTTACGAAGATAGAATGAAGGCCATCGTTACCGATTATAAAAGCAAGGGCGTTGCGGTAGTAGCCATTACGCCCAACAGCCCCATTTCAGTATTGCTTGAAGAATTGGGCTATACTGACCTGAACGATGATTATGAAAACATGGCGATCAGGGCAAAAGACAAAGCCTATAATTTTCCTTATTTATATGATGGCGACACCGAAAGTACATCCATCAAATATGGGCCTGTGGCTACGCCTCATGCCTATGTGTTTGATAGCCAAAGGATATTGACTTATAATGGTCGCTTAGATGCCATCGAAAAACCAGGCAAGGCCAATGCCGAAGATTTAAGGGCGGCCATTGATGCTACGCTGGCAGGCAAAGAAGTTGCGACACCAGTAACCAAGACTTTCGGTTGCTCGATAAAATGGGCATGGAATATTGAGTATAAAGCCAAAACCGAAAAGAACTGGGAGTCGAGACCTGTTAACCTGGAAGAACTGGATACTGATGGCATAAAAAAACTGGTAAGCAATGATTCGGATAAACTTCGGCTGATTAATGTATGGGCTACCTGGTGTGGGCCTTGTATTCTGGAATACCCTGATTTTCTGGAATTGCAACGTATGTATGGCGCTCGTGATTTTGAATTTGTGTCGTTATCTGCCGATAAGATGGATAAAAAAGACAAAGCCCTGAAATTCCTTCAAAGCAAGCACTCGGGAGTTAAAAACTATATTTATAAAGAAGATGATATTTATAAACTGATAGAAGCCATTGACCCTAAATGGAATGGCGCATTACCCTATACCCTTTTAGTTGAGCCAGGCGGTAAGGTAATCTATTCCCTGCAGGGAAGTATCGAAAGCCTGAAACTAAAGAAATTGATTGTTGAACATCCTAAAATCGGAAGATATTTTTAATCAGATAATGCCGGATTTCCTGATACGTAATAAGCACGTCATTATTTATGGTATTTCCTTAGCTATACTCTTATTTTTGATGAGGTGGCTGGAATTACGCTTAATAATTTTGAATCATGCCTTTGAGATTTATGCAGGAATCATTGCGCTGATTTTCACTGCTTTGGGTATATGGCTTGCGCTTAAATTAATAAACCCGAAAGTACAGATAGTTGAACTGATTGTGGAAAAAGTGTATCAGCCAGAAAACACTATTGAATTCAGGTTAAACGAAGAAGTCCTTAATGAATCAGGATTAACTAAAAGAGAATTGGAAGTGCTTCAGTTAATGGCTACAGGATTAAGCAATCAGGAAATTGCCACCCATTTATTTGTATCACTCAATACCATTAAAACCCATACCTCAAAGGTTTTTGAAAAACTGGATGTGAGCCGCAGAACCCAGGCTGTTGAAAAAGCCAAAAGACTGAACCTGATACCATAAAATGACTCACCCTTTAGTAGGATTTTTACTGGTTTCTTGTAAAATCACCCTAAAGTATGAATGAAATTCACTTGTTTAATTCCAGTTTTGCAGCATAAACAAACCAAAACACATGAATAAAATTATTATTGTTTGTGGAGTGATAGCAGGGCTAATCGTATCCACACTTATGGCGATATCAATGGCCATTTATCATAATTCAGATAATTTTCAGGAAGGCAGTATGCTTGTGGGCTATGCCTCAATGATTCTTGCGTTCTCACTTATTTTTGTAGGAATAAA
>CALRLS020000038.1:0-19166 GCA_943368815.1 Cyanobium sp. NIES-981 | reverse complement strand
AAGGAGGGGAATTAAATAGAATACTTTTTTTAAAATACTCCTTTAGGGGTTTATAATCATTTACAAATATGCCTTGCGGAAAGAAAAGAAAAAGACACAAGATGTCGACTCACAAAAGAAAGAAACGTCTTAGAAAAAATCGTCATAAGAAAAAATAATTTTTCTTAAATATTGATAGTCATAAGTTCTGGTTTGCTGTACTTATGACTATCAATACACCATCAATTTAGCCAAAACAATATCTAAACCTCTTGATTCTACCTCAAGTTTGAGCAACGAATTATATATCAGTACCACACAGAAAGGTGACAGGATAGCCCTAGTACAAGACAAAAGGCTGCTTGAATATCACTTTGACGAGACGGAGCATCAGTTCTCCGTCGGAGATATCTATTTGGGCGTAGTTAAGAAAGTCGTACAGGGCAATAATGCTGCCTTTGTAGACGTTGGCTACGACAAAGACGGATTTCTGCACTACAACGAAATCATTTCGTACAATTCTCTCAGCAAGTTTGTTAAGGACGTTATTGCTAAACGTCCGGTCAATCTTCGTTTAAAAGGATTTCAGCTAGAAAAAGACATTGATAAATTAGGTAAAATCAACGACGTTGTTACCAAGAATACACCTATTCTGGTACAGGTTGTGAAAGAACCTATTTCTACCAAAGGGCCGAGATTATCCTGCGATATATCTATTGCAGGGCGTAATATCGTATTAGTTCCTTTTGGCACTTCTGTCAATATCTCTAAGAAAATCACCAATAAACAGGAGCGTCAGCGTTTACATAAGTTGGTATCTTCTATCAAACCTGATAATTTCGGCGTAATTGTAAGAACAGTAGCAGAAACCAAAGATCTTGACGAATTAAAGAGAGATATTGATTTTTGTGTGGAGAAGTGGGAGTCGGGAATGAAAACATTGCGTGATGCCAAGCCACGTGACCGCATCATCAGTGAAATGGATAGAGCTTCTTCGATTCTGAGAGATATGTTGAACGATGACTTCGACAATATCTATGTAGACTCAAAAGAAAATTTTGATGGAGTCAAGAGCTTCTTACATACCATTGCCCCTGATAAAGAAAAGATTTTGAAACTCCATACAGGTAAAAACAAGCTTTTTGAACAGTATGGCATAGAAAAACAAATCAAATCGCTGTTTGGCCGTTCGGTTAGTTTGTCCGGTGGTGGTTACCTGATTATCGAGCATACCGAAGCACTCCATGTGATTGATGTCAATAGTGGCAACAAATCTACACAGGAAGGCGACCAGGAATCAACTGCCCTGACAGTTAATATAGAAGCAGCCAAAGAGATTGCCCGCCAGTTACGCATGCGTGATATGGGTGGTATCATAGTAATCGATTTCATTGATATGAAGAAAAACGAGAACCGTCGTTTGATTCAGGAAGCAATGAAAGAAGAAATGAAAGGCGACCGGTCGAAATACACCATTCTGCCTATTTCTAAATTCGGTTTATTACAGATTACCCGCCAGCGTGTACGTCCGGAAATGAATATCGTCACGCGTGAAACCTGCCCTACTTGTGGCGGCACGGGTACTATTCAGGCAAGTATCGTTATTACGGATTTGATTGAAAATAATCTGGACTATATCCTCTCTAAACAAAATGAGAGTGGTATCAGCATTATTCTTCACCCATTTGTGTACGCTTATTATCGTGAAGGACTTATCTCTAAACAAATGAGATGGTTCTTTAAGTATCGTACCTGGGTAAAACTCACCAAAGATTCTTCCATAGGTATTACTGAATTCCATTTCCTGAATAAACACGGGGATGAAATTGAGATAACTTCATAGGTTTTTTTGCATAATTTCCTGATTTTAATGTTGTAGTGTAATTGCGTAAAAGTTATTTTCAACATAACTTGTCGGGAAATTATGCCTTAACCATGAACAGAAGAGATTTTATCCAGAAAAATACATTGGCAGGTTTGGCTGTTGTTGCAGCGCATTCCAATGTTGATGCCCATACAAGAACAACTAAAGAAGATACCCGGCTTTATTGGGCAAAACTCCTCTACAAAATTGCAGAACCTGTCTTAAAAAATCTTAGCGAAAGCACTTTACAAAAGAACTGGGTGGTAGAATATAGCCCTATATGGGATAACCGGAATGCGAAAGTAGCTTATCTGGAAGGCTTCGCCCGCACAATGACAGGCATAGCGCCATGGCTTGCTCTGCCTGACGATGATACCGAAGAAGGTCTCCTACGCAAAAAACTACGTAATTACGCCCTCAAAAGCATTCAGAATAGTGTCGACCCTGCCAATCCGGATTATATGCTCTGGCGAAAAGAGGGGCAAACGCTGGTAGATGCAGCCTTTCTGGCTCAGAGTTTTCTGAAAGCCCCCGATGCTTTGTGGAAACTTTTAGATGAAACCACTAAAAAACGGATTGTGGAAGAGTTCAGACTATTGAGAAGAGTTGTACCACCCAACAATAACTGGCTGCTATTTGCGGCCATTGTGGAGGTCTTTCTATTATCAATCGGAGAAGATGCAGACCGTTTCAGAATTGAATTTGGCCTAAGAAAAATTGAGGATTGGTACATAGGTGATGGCTGGTTTAAAGACGGTGAGGTTTTTCACATGGATTATTATAATTCCTTTGTCATTCATCCGATGATTGTTGACGTACTGGAAACCCAATTGAAAGTCCATCTAAAACAATCACCTGAGAAGAAAAACCAGGCCTTAGAAGACCAATATGCTAAAGCAGTAAAAAGAATGCAGCGACAAGCTGATTTTCTGGAGAGATTAATTTCACCGGAAGGCACCTTTCCTGCCTTCGGCCGAAGTATCACTTATCGATTAGGAGCTTTTCAGGCTTTAACACATACAGCACTTTTACATCAATTGCCCGATGGAGTAAGTCCGGCACAGGTACGATGCGCATTAACAGCCGTTATGAAGCGAATGTTTGAACAGGAAGGAGTGTTTGATAAAGCAGGTTGGTTAAGTTTAGGTTTTGCAGGGCATCAAGCCGGTATTGCTGATTCTTATTCTAACGCAGGCAGTATGTACCTCACAACGCTTGGTTTCTTGCCTCTGGGTTTACCTGCCGCAGACCCATTCTGGGCAGATGCTGACGCTGAATGGACACAACAGAAAGCCTGGTCAGGTAAGCCTTTTAAGAAAGATAAGGCGGTTGGGTATTGAGCAGGCTTTATGCCTTTCTGACTCTTATAGCAAATGCCTCAGCAGGATTTCTAACCAAAATCTGCTCAAAATCGTCTTCTGTAAATCCCTTTTGTTTCAGCAAAGGCATTAATTCTTTGAAGATATTGGTATAGCCTTTAAAGTCTCCGCCGTTTGGCTCGTCCGGCTTGTACCAACCGCCATCGTGTGAAATCAACAGGCGGTTCAACACCCCATTCGATTTCATTAAATCAATTGAATCGGCATAGGTTTTGAAATCTCCCCAGCCAATCCCATCCAGACTTACCCATGTACCCAGCCGGGCAGCTTTGGTATGCTCAGCTTTATTACTTTCAGATTGAGCGTGTACCCATACAAAGGCTGAAGGGTTTACGCCTATATTCTTTAATATTTCTATTTCTTCAAATGCGGAATTAGCTGGCCCTGTGTGTGAGCAAATGGTAAGCCCCGTGGCTAAATGCGTAAGTCCGGCGGCTTTTACTAATTTCTGGTGAATATCTGAGAGGCTCTTAGCGCTATCTACGCCTATTTTGATGAATCCCGGCCTTACGTTAGTACCATCAATCCCATTTTCAAACTCCTTAATCCATCTATCGGCTAATTGTTCTACGGTTTCAGTAAAAGCCCATTGAGGCAGAAATTTATTGTACATAGCGCCATAATAGCCAGTATTAGTCAATATCTGTAATTCACTTCTTTTGGCTAATAATTTCAGCAATTCAACATCTCTACCCAGAAAATCAGGTGTACAATCGAAGACGGTTTTTATGCCTAATGCTTTTACTTCTAAGAGATAGGGTAATACTTTAGCAATTACTTTTTCTTTGTCCCAACGATTTACATTCGTCTTATCTGCCCCTATAAAATCAACCAGAAAATGTTCATGAATCAGCGTTTTGCCCATTTTTGATGCATCAATCCAGCCGTTTATAGTCATTATCTGTGGCTTTTTCATTGAGAAAGCAGTTAAACCAATGCCTGATAATAGGAATGAGCGACGGGAGAGGCGCATGGGAATCAGATGATTGAGTGATTGAGTGATTGAGTGATTGAGTGATTGAGTGATTGAGTGATTGAGTGATTATAAATTATTTAACATTTCTGAAAACACCTGTTTATTTAATAAATAATTAAGCAAAATCAATTAAAAACTATCAGATAATGAAGATAATCCGAGTCCCAATCACTCAATCACAATTCACTCAATCACTCAATTAATTAAATAATATCTCATCAACAAAAAACCAACCCGGCTTACCTTTGTCAACGTGCCATTTAGGTAATTTCGGTAAAGGTTTTACCACTATTTTCAATACCTTATACAAACCCGGTTTTACCTGAACATTGATACCAAGATTGGCTTTATCTTCCATTTTCTTAGGTTGTTCCGGAATTACTCGCTGCAATTTCTTTAAATCTGCTTCGCTATTACCGCCCCATACCTCAACCGAGGCCGGAGGCATGATATGTGAACCTATTCTTTTTAAATAGGCAATAGTGACAGTTGTTAGTGGTACAGGTTTTTTGAATTCAATCAAACTCACAAAATCATTATTCTGATAACCTAACCACGCTGCATCTCCATGATTATCGTTCGGCCCCTTCTTTAAATCTATCAGATTCTTAGCTCCTTTGCCCATATACTGAGGTTTCGGCTGGGTCAGCAATATGGCAGTATCAGCCGTGAAACCTGATTTGAAAAAAGTATAATCTACCTTACCACTCGCACGCCAACCCTCTTTGGTTGCCATTGCCTTGATGCGTGTATAATTATCTATTTTCAAAGGCTGTTCATAAATTGTCCTGGTACTTGAATCAGGGTCTGTTCCATCAAGCGTATAATGAATCCGCACATCTTTGAGAGTATGTTTCAATTCAATGGGAGCGTTCTTTTTCAGAATAAAATCTTCATTGACCAGAATCGGCGGATTAAGTTTCAGAATCTCATTCGGGTTCACCCTGTAACCCCCATCTATTACCACTTTCGGATATTTCTTAGACATTTCCTGTATAGCCAAAGAATCGAGCGAAGTATTCCATACAAAAACCTCTGTTAAACTAGGCATTGTAAGGAGTTTCTGCAATTTATCCTTGCTTATTTTCGTACCCGATAAGGCCACCGAACTCAGGTGTTTACATTGCGCTAATTGATCTAAAGTACTACCAGTAATATCCGTCTGATTCAGATTCAGTTTTTCAAGGTTCGGAAATTTCGAAATCAAAGCTATGTCAGCATCTTTTACAGGCATTTTTGCCAGACTCAGTTCTACTAACTGGTCTTTTACCTTTGATAGTTTTTCTAAAGATACGCGGTCAAATTTTCGACTCACAAAAAATTCAGCTTCCAGTGCAGGCGAGTCTGAAGATAAGGGGTTTACCACACAAAAAGGTGTATTTACTTCTGCTAATATGCTTTCCGAGGCTTCCGGGAAAGTATAGACTTTCTCAGCTACACCGCTACTTGCTATTTTAAATGCCAGGGCCTTCGCTTTTGAAAGAGGTACGTAATTTTTTACGGCTTTCTTTATATCTGCACCCTCTTTAATCCAGGCATTCAATAAGGCAATTTCCTCAAAAGTCAATTGCTCTTTGCCTTTAGGTGGCATGTGTTCTTTTTGCTCTATTGGCAAATAAACTCTTTGTAATAAAAGGCTTTTTGCGGTATCACCTGCTGTCCATAAAACCCCGTGTTTACCACCTTTCAGAATTTTAGCAATACTGCTCATGTTAAGTTCTCCTTTCACCTTCTGGTCATTATGGCAACTCATACACTTCTTTTCTAAAATCGGCATAATCACCGCCTGATACAAACTACTATCCTGTGAGAATACAGCTACCGCTCCCTTCTTTTGAAATGCTTCAAAAACATAGTTTTCACCATGAGTGATTGCTGCGCCAAAATGCCCTGCCAGTATAAAAAGTATTAAACCTCCGGAAGAAAGCAATTGCATCGCTTTTGTTTTCTGAGATAATTTTTCATAAAACGAAGCGAGTCCGTATGTAAATAAACTTACGCCTACCCCTGTCCATTTATGCCATTGCAATAAATTCGCATCGTAGCCCCCTTCTCTTGATAAAAAAAAGCCCATCAGGGCAGAAATGCATGAACTAAGGGCGGTAATAACCAATATCAGTTTTACAAAGAACGCATAGCTTTTTGGCTCAAACTCTTTTTTGAGTAATAAGACCACTACCAGAATGACAGAGAAGCCTATCGGAAGATGCAAAAGCGCTGGGTGCAACCTGCCAAAAGGACTAACCCAAACAGGAATTCTAACCTTCTCTTCAAAAAAAAGTAAGAATATTAAGAGGATATTGAATACAAGTAAAAGATACGAGCAAACTTTGAAAAAACGATTCATTGATGTGTTCAGGGTGCAATAGGTGGTTGAGACTTCGCAGGAATACTAGGCTATTATGCCCGGCACTAATTTGCCTGCTACGTCAGTCAGTCTGTATCTTCTACCTAAGTGTTTATAGGTTAATTGTTCGTGATTCAAGCCCATCAGGTGCATAACAGTGGCATGGAAATCATTGATGTGCACAGGGTCTTTGATGATATTATAACCAAATTCATCTGTCTCTCCATAGACAGTACCCGGTTTTACACCGCCACCGGCCATCCAGATAGTATAGGCTCTCGGGTGGTGGTCTCTGCCATAATTATCCTTGGTAAAAGTACCCTGACAATAGTTGGTTCTGCCAAATTCTCCACCCCATATTACAAGGGTTTCGTCCAGCAAACCTCTTTGTTTCAAATCCATAATCAATGCAGCAGACGAACGATCTACATCTTCTGCCTGCAATGGCATTTCGTTTGGTAAATTACCATGTTGATCCCAACCCTGGTGGTATAGTTGTACAAAGCGTACGCCCGATTCAGAAAGTTTTCTTGCCAATAATACATTGGCTGCATAAGTACCCGGTACCAGACATTCCGGACCATACATTTTCACAATATGGTCAGGCTCTTTCGAAAGGTCTGTCAATTCCGGCACAGCAGTTTGCATACGGTAGGCCATTTCGTATTGTTGTACTTTGGCCTGTACTTCCGGGTCGCCACTTGTTTCAAAACCCAGATGGTTAAGTTCTGCCAGTTTATCCAGCATTCTCCTGCGAGAATCCTTGTCAATACCATCGCTATCTTTCAGGTATAGAATCGGGTCTTCACCACTACTGAAAACTACTCCCTGGTGTGTTGAATCCAGAAAACCGTTTGTCCAGAGTTTAGAATAAACGCCTTGCCCATTACCACGACCGCGCGAAAGCAATACACAGAAAGCAGGCAGGTTTTTATTATCACTCCCCAAACCATAGCTCATCCAGGCACCCATGCTTGGGCGGTTACCTACCTGTGCTCCGGTTTGTATAAAAGTAAGGGCAGGGTCATGGTTGATAGCCTCGGTATTCATGGTTTTGATGATACAGAGTTCATCAACAATCTTTGCCATATTAGGAAACATATCGCTCACCCACGCACCCGATTGACCATATTGCTTAAAATCAAAATAAGAACCTATCAACGGAAACTTGGTCTGATTGGCGGTCATACCTGTCAATCGCTGTGTACCTCTGATTGATTCCGGCAGTTCTTCACCTGCCATTTTATTTAATAATGGTTTATAATCGAAAGTCTCTAATTGTGAGGGTGCACCGTTCTGAAACAGATAAATGATACGCTTGGCTTTAGGCGCAAAATGTGGCAGACCCAATGGCAATTGTGCCAGACTTTCTTCTTCGCCTGTAAATAAACCGGGAATCAATAATGAGCCTAGTGCCATACTACCCAAACCTACGGCCGATTTGCTCAGAAAATGTCTGCGGGTAATATTTAGTCTGTTTTTAAAAAACTCGTTTTCCATCGGAAAAATTATTAATAAAGAAGAATCACCAGAGAGTTAAACCCTCATAATTGCCTCTTCCATGTTGTATAACATCTGAATTGTTTGCATCAGGGCTGCTGCCGAAGCTTTGTCTTTCACAGGCTCATGCTTGTACTCTCCTATATTCAAAAGCCTTTCTGCTCTTTTAAGGTCTTTTTTTAGAAGCCCCGCTTCGTTTTCGTAGTATTGTTTAAGTATTGCCATTTCTTTGTCCTTAGGCAGGCGGCAAAGCACTTTCCTGAAAGCCTTTTGCAGTTTTTCATCTAAAGAACCTTTTTCAAGGGTCAGGTTTTCTGCCAATACTCTCGAACCTTCAATCATCTGTGGGTCATTCATCATCACCAATGCCTGCAATGGTGTATTGGTACGCACGCGTTGCACTTCGCATTGGTCACGGTTACTGGCATCAAAAATAAGCATGGTAGGTGGCGGAACTGTACGCTTGATAAACACATACATCCCTCTGCGATAGAGTTCCGACTCATGGTCCTGTACATATCTTGACAAACTACCTCTACCCGAAGTAGCCACCTCCCAGAGTCCTTTAGGTTGATAAGGTTTAATGCTCGTCCCTCCTATTTCTTCATTCAGAATACCACTGCTCGATAATACATAATCACGAACGTTTTCGGCGGGCAGGCGAATCCGGGAGGCACGTGCCAGAAAAATATTTTCAGGGTCAGTTTTCAGATGTTTATCTCTAATCACAGATGATTGTCTATAAGTAGCAGACATCACTATCTGTTTTACTAATCTCTTTACATTCCATCCTTTTTCTCTGAAATCTACGGCTAACCAATCAAGCAATTGCGGGTGAGACGGCAATTCTCCCTGCATACCAAAATCGCCTAGTGTTTTCACAATGCCTCTGCCAAAGAACTGAGCCCAGATACGATTGACATACACTCTTGACGTCAACGGATTTTTCGCATCCAATAGCCATTTAACCAATCCTAAACGACCCTTGCCGTATCTGGTAGTATCATAGGCCAGAATACTCTTAGGCAAACCATAAGTTACCGAATCGCCATGCGAATCATAGTTACCCCTGTTCAGCACATAAGTAGTACGCACCTTTGAAGTATCTTTCATCACCATTACCATTACTTTGGCGGTATCTTTCTTATTGATGAATTTCAATAAGGATTTCACATCGGCATCAGTAATAGCCATATTCGGAGGGTCCGCATAAGAAGCATCAATGGTTCCGAAAAGACCTTTCTCAGGCACCTGATTGAAGAAGGCAAAAGTGCTGTAATAATCCTTCTGGGCAATCGGGTCATATTTATGGTCATGGCATTTCGCACATTCGAATGTCAGCGCCAGAAAAGATTTACCAAAAGTATTGGTACGGTCGGTTACGTACTCAATTCTGTATTCCTCATCTATTACCCCACCTTCCTGGGTAATCTTATGATTACGGTTAAAACCAGTAGCCAAAAGCATCTCTTTAGAAGGCTTTCCACTTCCATCCGGATTAGGCAATAAATCTCCCGCCAGCTGCCAGCTTAAGAATTTACTATATGGATAATTATCATTATAAGCATGAATCACCCAGTCTCTCCATGGCCACATCGTGCGCAGGCCATCATCCTGATACCCGTGTGAATCGGCATAACGAGCTACATCTAACCAGTAAGTAGCCATTTTCTCTCCATAATGCTTATTTTTCAACAATTCGTCTACTATCTTTTCATAGGCATTGGGCGAAGTATCTTTCATAAATCGCTCCTGCATGTCAAGCGTAGGTGGAAGGCCTGTTAAATCAAGGCTTACTCTTTTTAACAATTGTTCTTTATCAGCTTCATCATTAGGTTTCAGGCCTTTCTCCTGCATTTTGCTGTACACAAAATTGTCGATTTCATTTATTGCCCAATCTTCATCTGCTTTCGGCACATCGTTCTTTTGCGGTTCAATAAATGCCCAGTGTGGCTTGTATTTGGCACCTTGTTTTATCCACTTTTCGATGAGGTCAATTTCGTGCTGAGTCAGTTTGAGATTAGAATCAACCGGTGGCATTATTTGAGAAGAATCCTTAGCAGTAATTCTCAAAAACACGGCCGACATATCCGGATTACCTGCTACAATGGCATGTGCTTTCGGGTTATCTTTCAGTGCTGCATAGGCTCCTTCGGGTGTATCCAATCTCAGATTTGCTTCTCTCTTATTGGCATCCGGCCCGTGGCATTTAAAGCAACGGTCGGATAGAATAGGTCGGATATGAAAGTTGAAGTCGACTTCATCAGGCATGGCCGAGGTTTCGGCAGAGACACTCGTACAGTTCCAGACAATAGAAGCTATGCCTACCGTAATAAGGCAAAGGATAAAAAAGTATTTAATTTTTACGGTCAAAGTTTTCATTCAGGGTGTTTGAATATAGATTACGGGAGCGACAAAAGTAGTATTTTTTTTAGAAAAAATAAAACGATTTCATACATTATTAAAAAATTTTAAAAATTCATTTTTTAAGCACTTGTCTAGACGAGTTTCTGACAAATCTATATAAAAAAATGGAGGTTTTATAAAGACTGAACGCTTTCTATTCAATTTTGAGTATGAAGCTTCTTAATCTTTCCTTACATTAATAAACCAGGTTCTAAAATTTACCATACGTAAAGACATCGACAAGTTCGTCCGATGCAATTAAATCTTCTTGATTTCTTTGCGCTCCCACTGTGGTTACTTTTTGTATCAAAACAAAATAAGGTTGAAAACAGGTATATAATAGGTGATTTCTTAAAAATTCAAGCAGTTTGGTTATATAACTCTGCCAGTGCAGTTATGTACCATTCTATTTCTCACTTCTTTTCCTCTTAATGGAATTGTGCAGTAAACTCATCAGGTTTCTTGCGCTAACAGACTCGGGATTATTCGTTAAATTGTTTTGATGCCTACGATAAATGATACCGATAAACTCAATTTTCTGAACATTCAGTTTTGCTTCCATCGCCCGTTTCCACCAGTCAGTATCTTCGCTGAAACGTAATTGCTCGTCAAGAAGACCAATTTTATCAAAGACTTTTCTTCTGTATAAAGCTGAGCCGAGATACGTAGTGTGAATTGTGTTATCTTCCCCAATCCTGATACCATATCTGGGAACATTGGCTTCGTATACTATCTGATACTTTGTCCAGACAATTTCTGTTTCAGGATACTCTCCGAATATACTTATACATTTCGCAAGCATATTTTCATTCATCAGGTCATCAGCATCAAGAAAACCAATATAATCGCCTTTGGCTATTTTTACACCCAGATTACGCGCTTTTGATGGTCCACCATTAGGCTGATAATAGTATTGTACTTTATCTCCGAATGATTGTATCACTTCCTTTGAGTTATCGGTAGAGCCGTCATCAATTATTATCAATTCAATAGGTACATAGCTTTGTGCCAGAATACTGTTAATGGCTGACTCAATATATTTTTCGCCATTAAAACAAGGCATAATGATGCTAATCAGTGGCTCCGGCATTCGGTACGTGGCTTTTAATTCAGATTAAGTTAATAAATGGCGGTCAATATAATCTACCAAAAGCATATTTATAATGTGCAGGAAATTTACGAAAGTTATATAAAAAGCTGCTTATTCCTAATATGTTTTTTGCAGTATTGAATAAGGCTACACTCAGAAAAATTTTAATTATCAGGGTTATTCAAATTATACACAGCAACTGCTAGTCACCTTGTTAAAGGTTGAGAAATAAAAACATTTTGCTTCTTTGCAAAAACGGCTATTTATCCATAATTTTAATCGTAAACTAACTAACACTTCACAAACCCATGAACCATCTGCAACGTAGGAAATTCCTTAAGATGTCCTCCATGCTTTCGCTGACCCCTGCCTTATCTGCCAATGCCTTTATTCCTGAAAATTCTGATACCCCTGCAAGCATAGTCAATTTTGTATCTGACGGTATCATTCTTTCGCCAATGGCTTATACCCAATTACTTGCCGAACTCACTAAAAAAGATGATTTAGTAGTCGACTATTATTCACAAAATGGTTGTGTGGAAGAATTAGAGAACAAGATGGCTAAAATATTAGGCAAAGAAGCCGCAGTCTTTATGCCGACAGGTACGCTGGCCAATCATTTAGCTATCAGAACCCTGGCAGGCAAAAACAACAGGGTGATTCTGCAACACGAAAGCCACGTATATAATGACACAGGCGATGGTACACAGACGCTGAGCAACCTTAACCTGATTCCTTTAGGTTTCGACAAAGCCACTTTTACAGTTGAAGAGGTAAATGAAGTGCTGAAGCGCACCGCCGGTGGCAGAGTTGCGTCTAAAGTAGGAGTTATCTCTATCGAATCGCCTGTACGCAGAAAAACCGGAGAAATGTTTGACTATGAGCAAATGAAACAGATTTCGGCCTTAGCTAAAAACAATGATATTAAAATGCATTTAGATGGCGCAAGGCTTTTTCTGGCTTCTGCTTATACAGGCATTAGTCCTGCTACTTACGCTTCTTTGTTTGATACAGTCTATGTTTCGTTGTATAAATATTTCAATGCCGCTTCGGGCGCTATACTGGCAGGACCAAAAGAATTGATTGCCCCGATGTATCATACCCGACGAATGTTTGGCGGAGGCCTCCATCAGGTATGGCCGTATGCAGCGGTGGCCCTGCATTATTCAGAGGGTTTTTCTGACAGATATAGCAAAGCTGTAAGTCTGGGTGAAGAGTTAATAAAAAGACTGGATAGCCACGATAGTTTTGAGATACGGCGTATCCCGAACGGAACGAATATCTTTAAAATGACGGTAAAAGGCATAGAACCAAAAACATTTGCAGCCAATCTTAAGAAAAACGGTATTATTGCCCGTCCGAACGAAATCAATGGTTTTAACCTTTTAATCAATGAGTCATTGTTGAAAAGTAATGTTTCTGCATTATTTAATGGTTTTGTTAATAGTTTGAAATAAAATGATTTGTTCCCGAAAAATTAGTCAAATAGCACGGCTAATTATTAAAGCCTGGTCTACGTAGGGCTTCAAAATTTTGAACCCCTACTGGATGCCCCCTACCGAAAATCCCCTGATTAAGGTCATATCCTTTGGTCTTTCATTAACCACATAAATCAAACCAATGAAAAAAATTTTCCTACTACTTATAGCAAGCATATTATTTACCAATTGTATTGCTCAGCAAAGAAACCCAGCCAATAAAGCCGTCTATTTAGAAGACATCAGTTGGGCAGAAGCGCAAAAGATATTAAGCAATGAAACGGTGGTTGTAATACCATTAGGTGCAGCGGCTAAAGAGCATGGGCCACATCTTCCATTGTCAACGGATTTTCTTCAAGCTGAAGGTTTGGCCAAAAGAGTCGCTTTAGACAGACATGTGGTCATTACTCCTGTAGTCAGTTATGGCTTTTATCCTGCTTTTTTAAAATATCCCGGCTCTACCAGTACAACCTTTGCCACAGCTACCAATATGGTGGTTGAGATTGTACGTAGTCTGGCAGGCTATGGCCCCAAAAGATTTTATATCATCAATGTGGGTGTCAGCACTACCCCTACTCTCGAAACCGCAGCAAAGACGTTGGCAGAAGAGGGTATCTTATTGTATTATAGCCAATACAGCCGCCCCTCATTTGATAAAGCCGAAGCCCGTTTCAGAACCAAAACCTATAGCGGCCATGCGGATGAATTGGAAACCTCAAATGTACTAAGCCTGCGCCCTGATTTGGTAGATATGAAAAAGGCCGTAAACGATTCAAGCATGAAAGGCAAAAGCGGAAACATGACCCCGGTAATGATTGAAACGGGAAATCTGAATACAAGCGGTATTAATGGCTATGCAGCATTAGGGACAAAAGAGAAAGGGCAAAAAAATATGGCCTCATTTGCCAATGAACTGGTAAAAGAAATAGATAGTATTGCAACCTGTGCATTGCCATTAATCAAAGACCGAAAAGCAGAATATGCAGCCTATGAAGGCACTTATGAAGACGCAACGGGCAAGAAGTTAGAAATAAGCCGGAAAGATAATATTTTACATTTCGTCTGGAATGGCAGAGACACCCGTAATTTCTTCCATCTTTACAAGGATGCCCCTGATTATTTTTCATCAATGAACATGAATATTCTGTTTGTGAGAAATGAAGCAGGAATAGTCAATAAGGCGTGGTGCCAGTTCAGAGGGGAGCGTTTCTGGGTGAATAGGGTGCTGAAATAGTTCCTGACTTGCCTTCTGTCTTAACAAACATCTGAACTTTTTCCGGCTCAGATTTATTTTTTGCTCCTACACATAACAACCGACTGATTATCATCATGTATTTCTAAGCAGTGTCTGGCATTGGATGGACGAATACCAAAAATTTACAATTGGCTGCTTTTTGTATTTAATTGGGTACTAACTGATTGTGTAAGAATACGACACTATTTTCGTCGATTTTGAGAGTTTTTATTGTAATATTTATATATTTGTTTTAAAATTCATTGCTTTCCTATAAAATTATAAGATGTCCAGTAATACATTTCGCAAAAAGCAGCCGCCGAAGAATACGCCGCGTACTCCTTCAAAAGGCTCAGGTAATAGCGGAACTCAGGTACCTATTGAGTTCAATGTGAGTACAGACAGCTATCTCTTAGCGTTTGGTATCTTTTTGCTGATTCTGTCGGTAATCCTTCTTGTTTCCTTCATATCGCACCTGGCGGTAGGCCATGACGATCAGGATATCGTACAACGTACTTTCAGTGCTGCGCTAGAGCAAACAGACCGTAAGCCACATAACATGATGGGCTTAATGGGAGCCTATATATCACATTATTTTATCTTTCAGTGGTTTGGCGTATCTGCTTTCGGGTGGTTGCCAGTTATTTTCTGGGCTGGTTACCGATTAGTTTTTAAAAGAGATTTAATCCCTCAGAGCTTTAATCGTTACACGCTCGCAAGCATTTTCTATATCTTCTGGACAAGCATCTGCGTTGGTTATTTTGTTCTGATTTTCGAGCTTCCTGCTGATACTTTCTGTGGGGGCATCGGTTATTCGGTTAATAAGTTTTTATATCATGCTCTTGGCTCCGGAGGCATCCTGGTTATATTGTTAGCCCTAGCCGCATGGGTCATTTTCTTTCATGGCTATACTGACATCGACGACTGGTTTCTGGCTAAATATTTCAACCGTAAGCCTCAAGAAGATATTTCTACCGAACGTATCCGTAAAGCAGTACAGTATGATGTAGAAGATAAGGAGACAGAATCACCAGAGCCTTTAAAAAGGCAGGAACCTATACCTGTAACCGTAAATGACCTTTATAAGGCACCACGATACGATGAAGATGAAGTACCGAGACCTTTTGAAGAAAAACCATTTGCTGAAAAAACTGTTCCGGTTACTAACAATGGAGTTAAGTTTGAGGTAGAAAAACCAGAACCAGCCAAAAGTACTAGCTCAAATGATGCCTCCAAAGGAGAGCCAACTTTTATTATTGAAGATACGAGAAATAGTAAAACATCAGACGATGATTTTGAAGGAGAACTAGATGACGATGATGTAAACGAAAAAGTACTGAAGGATTATGGTTTATATGACCCTACACTTGATTTAGATAACTATCAGTATCCGCCGCTTACTTTATTGAACGAATACTCCAATGCCGGAGGTAAGGTAACTGAAGATGAACTGGAGGCCAATAAAAACAAAATTGTAGAAACAATGCGGAATTTCCAGATTGGAATTGCAAGCATTAAAGCTACCATCGGGCCTACTGTAACGCTGTATGAAATTGTACCGGACGCTGGTATAAGAATCTCGAAAATCAAGAATCTGGAAGATGATATTGCCCTGAATCTGGCTGCCCTGGGTATACGTATTATTGCACCAATGCCTGGCAAGGGTACGGTAGGTATTGAAGTACCGAACAAAAACCGTGAGATGGTGACGATGAAATCGGTGATTTCGAATGAGAAATTTCAGAAAAGTAATTTTGAATTGCCCATTATTCTAGGAAAGACGATTTCGAACGAAGCATTTATTACTGACCTTGCCAAAATGCCCCACTTATTAATGGCCGGGGCTACAGGACAAGGTAAATCAGTTGGATTAAATGTGATTCTGACCTCATTATTATACAAGAAACACCCTTCGCAGATAAAGTTTGTACTGGTTGATCCTAAGAAAGTGGAATTAACCCTCTATAACAAAATAGAGCGTCACTTCCTGGCCATGTTGCCGAATTCAGAAGAGGCCATTATTACTGATACCAAGAAAGTAATTTATACGCTGAATTCGCTTTGTATCGAAATGGACAGCCGATATAACTTGCTGAAAGACGCAGGTGTAAGAAATATCAAGGAATACAACGCCAAGTTCATTCAGCGTCGCCTGAATCCTGAAAAAGGACATAAATATTTGCCCTATATCGTATTGGTAATAGATGAGTTGGCCGATTTGATGATGACAGCCGGGAAAGAGGTCGAACAACCAATCGCTCGTCTGGCTCAGCTTGCTCGTGCCATTGGCATCCATTTAATTGTGGCTACCCAGCGCCCATCAGTGAACGTTATCACAGGTCTTATCAAAGCCAACTTCCCCGCCCGCTTGTCGTTTAAGGTTACTTCTAAAATTGACTCCAGAACCATTCTGGATACAGGGGGCTCTGAACAATTGGTAGGTAATGGAGATATGCTGCTTTCGATGGGTTCAGACATGATTCGTTTGCAATGTCCGTTTGTGGATACACCAGAAGTAGAAGAAATCTGTGAATTTATCGGTAGCCAGAGAGCCTATGAGTCTGCTTATATGTTACCTGAATTCTATGGTGATGATGAAGGTGAAACATTGGATTTTGACCCTTCTGAACTGGACCAGATGTTTGAAGAAGCCGCCCGTTTATTGGTTACCCATCAGCAGGGAAGTACTTCTCTGATACAAAGAAAAATGAAACTTGGCTATAACAGAGCCGGTAGAATCATAGACCAATTAGAAGGAGCAGGCATTGTGGGGCCATTTGAAGGAAGCAAAGCACGTGAGGTTTTAGTGAAAGATATTACCCATTTAGAAGAAATTTTACGAAATTTGCGTAAGAATTAATCCTTGGCCTGATTTTTTAGTCTAATGATTATAAGAGTATCCCAAATTAACCGTCCGTAATAATGAAGAAAATATCTTTAATAATTACTAATCTGCTATTTGTCAGCACTTTAGTATTTGCCCAGAAAGACCAGAAAGCCACAGCGATTCTGGATCAGATGAGTAAGAACTACCAGAACATGAAATCGTTCAATGCTTCGTTTACTTATGGCACTGAGGGCAACAATGCAAAATTGACCGAAAGCTACAAAGGCGATGTAACAGTAAAAGGCGCTAAATTTCGTTTAAAAATGGCCGGTCAGGAAGTTTTTGCTAATGGCAAAGACCTTTATACTTATGTAAAAGAAACGAATGAAGTAAATATCACAGAGTTTGACCCGGCTATGCAGGAAGAGCTTTCGCCAACAAAGATTTATACTATTTATAAAAAAGGCTATAAATATGTGTTTCTGGAAGAATTAAAAGAAGGAAGTCAGTTTTATGAAGTAGTAGAGCTTTCGCCGGAAGATAAATCAAGCAAAATTGCGAAGGTGCAGATTAAGGTTGATAAAAAAGATAAATCTGTGAAATCGTGGAAGATTTGGGATAAAAATGGCAAACGCACGGTTTTTCGTGTTGATAAATTTATGCCTAATGCCCCTGCAGACGATAAAGTCTTTACATTCGATAAGAAATTATATCCTGGTGTAGAGGTAGTTGATTTAAGATAATAGTAATACCCAGAATAGATTAAGAATCCCCGATAGCCCTAAATTGTCGGGGATTTTTATTTTCCTTCTCCCCGTATCATTTCTTAACTTTTGTCAATGCACGACAATTTCTGCCGCCATAATTTTGCGCTCATTATTACCAATTATTGAATGAGTACGTATATTATGACTATTGATACCTCTATCCGCCGGGCAGCAATTATTGCAGGCACTTCTTCTATTGTGATGTTCTTTGCAGCAATGCTGGCTGAATTATACGCCCGTCAAGGTCTTATAGTTGCTGATAATGCTGCGGCTACCGCGCACAATATTATCAGCAATCCATTAGCGTTTCGTATGGGTATGCTGGGTTTTCTGATTGTACTTATCTGTGATGTTTTAGTGGCCTGGGCTTTGTATATTTTCCTGAGTCCGGTTAATAAGAATATTGCGCTATTGGCAGCTTTCTTCCGTCTGGTTTATACGTGCATTTTCGGGGTAGCATTGCTGAATCTCATGACAGGTTTCCGATTGTTGACGAATGTTCAATACTCAGAAATAATCGATAAAAATGAATTATATCATCAGGCGCTTCTGCAATTCAATGCATTTGATGATGGCTGGGCAATCGGTTTAGTATTTTTTGGCGTGCATTTATTGCTGATTGCTTATCTGATTATACAATCATCGTTCATTCCTAAAATAATAGGCATACTTTTTTTCCTTGCCGCAATTGCCTATATGGGTGATAATGCAGCCAAATTGCTTTTAGCAGATTATCAAGATTACAAGACTCTGTTAACTATGGCGGTAGCCATCCCTTCAATAATCGGAGAAGTAGGATTTGCCGTATGGCTATTATTGAAAGGAGGTAAAATAAACAGCAGGTAGTTTATTTTCTGACACTTATCCTTTTTCTGATTCGACTCAATGATTCAGGTTTTACTCCGAGATATGAGGCAATCTGATGCTGAGGCACACGTTGTAATAAATCGGGGCGATTTTTGAGTAAAAGGTGGTACCGTTCTTCCGGCGACGAAGCAATAAAAGTAGCAAATGCTTCCTGTGTTTTACCATAATCCTGTTCCATCATGGTTCTTGTAATCTCTGTGAGCTTAGGGAATTTCTGATACATATCCTGTTCTTTATCCAGATAACCCACCATAGCGATTGTGTCTTCCACACAAGACCAGTAATGTGTAGCCGGAATCTGCTGGCTATAACTACTGAATGATACTACTGCCTGTTCTTCTGTAAAAAAGGCAGTAGTTTTCTCTTCGCCATCAGTCAGATAATATTGTCTGACACAACCCTGCAGAATGAAGTAGCACTTAGAAGCAATCTCTCCTTCATTTAGTAATACC
>CALRLS020000037.1:0-19305 GCA_943368815.1 Cyanobium sp. NIES-981 | reverse complement strand
AATACAATCTTAAGGTAGATTTTCGTCCGTTTATTGAGGTTAAGGGCCTGGATCATCGTGATTTCCGTCGTCAGAAAATTGATATCTTAGCGCATTCAGCTATTATTCTGACCAGCCGGAACGCCGTGGATAATTTTTTCAGAATAGCCAAAGAATTACGCATCGAAATACCGATTGATATGAAGTATTTCTGTATTTCAGAACAAACGGCTAATTATTTGCAGAAATACATCGTCATAAGAAAGCGTAAAATTTTTGTAGGACAAAAAACGGCGGCTGACCTGGAAGCGCTGATTCTGAAACATAAAAGCGAGAAATTCCTGTTTCCGTGTTCCAATATCAGAAGCAACGAGATTCCGAATCTGATGAATCGCAATGACCTTCATCTGACAGAAGCCATTATGTACGAAACCGTACCTGCCGATTTATCAGACCTGACAGAGGTTTTCTATGATATTATCTGTTTCTATAGTCCTTCAGGAATCACGTCCTTAGACGCCAATTTCCCGAACTGGCAGCAGAACCACACCCGACTGGCAGCCTTTGGCCCGACAACCGCCAAAGCGATACGTGATGCAAGCTATATTCTTGATATAGAAGCACCGCTGCCCAATGCTCCGTCCATGACAGGAGCACTGGAACTCTACATCAAAAAAGCAAACCATCTTTCATAGAATTTATTAGGCTAAACCACAAGTTTAGCCTAATTTTTTTCGTTATAATATTACAAATAGTATTTTTGCTTATATTGCTCAAGGAAAAACAGAAATATCCCCTGGCTTACTATGAAAAAATTTTACATTGTAATATTGTCTTTATCGCTTTTTTCTGCTTCTGCTCAACAGGATACTCAATTCAGTCATTATTACTTTAATCAGTTATTTTTCAATCCGGCTATGGCGGGCTCTGAGAATGTTACACGTTTTCAGGCTATTTACCGGACACAATATACAGGCTATAAAAGCTCTTATGATGATGGCGGCGCACCTGTGTCTCAGGTGATATCTGCCAATATGCCATTGAAAATGATTAAAAGCGGAGTAGGACTTACTTTTGTGAATGATAAAATTGGCGCGAGTATCCGCAGAGACCTTAAACTGGCCTATGCCTATCATATACCTGTAGGTGGCAGCCAATTGGCTTTAGGTGTAAACGGAGGACTTTATACATTGGGCATAGATAACGGACGCTTGCGCCCCAGAGACGATAACGATCCTCTGATTGGTACGGGTGTAGTAAGCCAATCATCACTTGATCTTGGTGCAGGAGCATACTTTTATAATCCGTCTTATTCCATTGGGCTTTCGGTCAATCACCTGAACGAACCTAAGTTCGGCCTTTCTACAACCGGGGCAACCAATGTTTTGCAACGCAGCGCTTTTTTAACAGGTACTATGCTTTTTGGAGTATCATACCTGATTGATGTGAGCCCCATGTTCATATTGCAGTCTAATCTTAGCAATATGACTATCAGCACATTCTCGATAGGGGCTATTGCCACTTATGACAATACTTACTGGGTTGGAGGAAGCTATCGTACTGGTGATGCAGTTACTGCGCTTTTAGGAGCTAATATTTTAAATGGCAGCTTAAGACTGGGCTACGCTATAGACATTATAGTAAGTGGCTTACAGGCCAAAAGTGCTACCACCCACGAAGTAATGCTTAGTTATGCTTTGTCACCGCCGCGCGCAGGAAAAAAATCAATTATACGCACGCCGAGATATAGATACTAAAATATATCCGGAATATAATTGAGCTAATTCAGAAAAGATTTTTGAAGGGATTTTATAATAAATTCACGGCTTTTTTTTATAATTGTTGTAAAATAGGTCAGTAATTCAGAATAAATCAGGGTGTTTTCGGTAAAAAAAATTAAAGGTAAATCAGGAAAAAAAATGCTATTAGTGGACAAAGTACGTGCTTGTCTTCTTATCCCTGAGCCTTCATATTATTATTTTGGCACAGTTTATGCCGTTTAATAATAAAATGAAGCCTGTCTTCACTTTTCCTGAATGATTGATAGAATTTCATCTGTGGTTTAATAAATTGCCTTAATCGTTTCAACATCACAAAGAATTGATATTTTTGGCTTAATAATTGCTTTACAAGTTGAGTGCTACCCAAAAAATCCAATTTTTTTCATAACTTTGTGTGTTAGTGCAATAATAATTTCATAAGCCACGTTTTTAGAACAAATAGAGTAAGTACCCCAAAACATAGATTATTAACTTGTTTTACGCTATGAACAAGCAAATGCTTAAGACCGTATTCAGAAGTCTGTTAATCGTTGCCCCAATTATTATAATGCAAAGTTGTGGTTCTGGTAAGAATCCGCTTAGTGGTTTATTTGGTGGAAAGAAAGGAAAGGATAGTAAAGAAGTTGGGATGGATGGTATCCGTAACGGGCAAATCAATGCTTCTGCTCGTAGAGGTTACAAACAGGTATCGCCTGATGGTATGGTGTTGATTCCTTCGGGGTCTTTAATGATGGGACAAGCGGATGAAGACGTAATGTCGGCACGCGTTTCAATGAACAAAAGGGTAACAATTGTACCATTCTATATGGATGATACAGAAATTACTAACCATGAGTATCGTCAGTTTATGAATCGGATGATTGAAGATTCTGTTTCAGTACTTGGCGAAGAGTTTATTATGTCTACGCTTTATCCCGACACATTGGTTTGGACTAAAGATTTCAGTTATCACAATGGTGATCAGATGACAGAGAATTATTATGGTTCTCCGGCTTTTGATATGTACCCGGTAGTAGGCGTAAACTGGGATGCCGCACAATATTTTTGTAAATGGCGTTCACAATTATACAATACTTATCTTGCCGAGCATAAATCTTTCCGCTCACCACGTTTCAGATTACCTTCTGAGGCGGAATGGGAATGGGCTGCCCGTGGAGGAAAAGAGGGAGCGAAGTATCCCTGGGGGAATCCTTACGTAGCTAACGGAAAAGGTTGTTTCTTAGCTAACTTCAAACCTTATCGTGGAAACTACCGGGCTGATGGATATCCTTATACAGCACCATCAAATGCCTTTAATCCAAATGATTATGGCCTTTATAACATGGCAGGAAATGTAGCAGAATGGTGCCAGGATGCCTATGCAGAATCTTACATGCCTGTTACCTGGGACTTAAACCCTGTGTATAATGATGATAACGAACCTAGAAAAGTTATCAAAGGAGGATCATGGAAAGATGTGGCTTATTTCCTTGAAACAGGTACCAATACTTTCGAATATCGTACTGAACGCCGCTCCTATATCGGTTTCCGTTGTGTAATGGACCGTCTGGGAAGTGTGCCGGGTAGAGAATAATATGAATCACTGATTGCGAAATATGAAGAACCTGTATTCGTTATAGAATACGCTCTTCGTGTTTCGCAATTATTTTGAGAAATTGCTTGAGCTGAATTTTATTCATGAAAAATGCGACAGACAGTCATTTTTGACAAAATATATTATTCGAACAGCTTCTGTTCAGGCATTATAATCCATAAAATAAATTTGTTGCTTTAATTTTTTATTAGACCAACAAATTCTTTATTTCGTATCTAAATAACCTTTTTATTGATAGTATAATAAAACTCTTAATTTATTTAAACAAATGGCAGCAAAGAATAATACAAATTTCTTTTGGGATAGATTTATACCTACAATTTATGCGTTAGGTGCGGCAGTTGTAATTTTGGGTGCAATGGGTAAAATCATGCACTATGAGGCACTCGCATTTATGCTTCCCATTGGATTAGCAACTGAAGCAGTGATTTTTATCCTATATGCAATCCAATCATTCCTTTTCCCTCCGGTAGATTATCAATGGGAGAAAGCTTATCCTGAATTAGCAGATGATTATGTTGGCGAACCTATAAAAAGAAGCGCCCCTACACAAGGAGCAGGCTTAACAGCTAAAATGGACGATATGCTGGCAAATGCCAGAATTACACCTGATATTTTCGATAATCTGAAATCAGGTATTCAAAGCCTTACCGGACAGGTATCTAAAATGTCTGATTTGAGCGATGCTACTGTTGCTACCAGCGAATATGCCAAAAATGTAAAAACAGCCTCATCGCAGGTAACTGCTATGAATAATGCTTACGGCACGGCCGTAAATGCAATGAGCAGCATGGCAGATGCTACCAAAGATGCACAGGAATACAGAGGCCAGTTTAATAAAATTACCCAAACTATGGGAGCCCTGAATTCTGTATATGAATTGGAACTTCAGGATACAAGCAAGCACCTGAAAGCAATGAGCGCATTTTATAGCAACCTGACTACTGCTATGCAGGATATGGCTGAGGCGTCTAAGGAAACACAACAATTTAAGTCAGAAATGTCTAAATTGACTACAAACCTTAGCTCGTTGAATAACGTTTATGGTAGCATGTTATCAGCTATGAAAGGCAACTAATCAGTTGATTAGAATTGCCGATTTTATCATTCAGCCATTTTTTGGAACTATTATTGAATGATAAAAGATAAACAAATTAAAATTTTTACTAACCGTATAATACTACTATATATATGGCAGGCGGAAAAGAGTCACCACGTCAGAAGATGATCAACATGATGTATCTCGTTCTGACGGCAATGTTGGCACTCCAGATAAGTAATGCTATTTTACAGAAATTCCAACTATTGAATAATAGTCTGGAGCGAGCAAATACAGCAGCAAATGAGACTAATCAAAAATCAGTAGGAGCAATCAAGAAAGAAATTGAGAAACCCGGTGGTGACAAATATGCGGATGTATTGCGTAAAGCAAATGAAGTAAGAAAAATGACTGCTGAAATGGACGGCTACGTGGCGGGTATTAAGCAGGAAATTATCAATGCAGGAGGTGGATGGGATACTGAAGTAGGTGCTGTAAAGAATCCATCTGAAGAAGAAAAAGTAGCCATATTGATGGTTGGCGCCAATAAAAATGGTAAGGGATACGAATTGAAGAAAAAATTGAATGACTTTGCGGCTCAATTGCAAAAATTCGGAGACCCTAATGCGAAGTTTCCTGATTTGGCTATTGATGCTTCTCAGGATCCTGCATTGGCAAAAACTGATGTTACGACCAGAAAGAAAGATTTTTCAGAACTTTATTTTGCTCAGACTCCGGTACCTGCAGCTTTAGCGGTATTGAGTCAGAAACAATCGGAGGTCCGTCGTTTAGAAAGTCAGGTGTTAGAATATCTGGCTAAACAAGTGGGTATTGAGGAAATTAAATTTGATAAGATATTCGCAGTGGTTATTCCTGATGCACGTGCAGTAGTTGCAGGGCAAAAATACCATGCCGAAGTAGCAATAGGAGCTTATTCAAGCGCTATTACGCCACGCATCAGTATTAACGGGACTTCATTAGCTGTAAAAGATGGTAAAGGAATTTATGAAGTTACAGCACAAGGTGGGGAGTTTGATAAGAATGGTCAATTGACTCGTTCATATAAAGCGAGTGTTTCTTATCCCGCACCTGACGGAAGCATGAAAACTGTTGATACAGAAGAAAAATATACTGTATTACAACCATCAGTTCAACTGGAATCTGCCTCATTACCGGCTTTGTATTTCAAATGTGCTAACGAACTACAAACCTCATCACCTGGTTTAGGTGCCTTGTATTCTCCTACTTTTGGTGGTTCCGGTGCAGAGTTTATCCAGGGTGGTGGTGGAAAAGTAACTGTTGTACCTAACTCAGCCCAAGTAGTTTTGAGTGTTACGAATGGCGGTTATAAACTAAAGGATTTCCCTTTCAAAGTTCGTCGTGTGCCTAAACCGACGATTTATTTCACAAATCAGTCGGGTACAAGGTTAAATGAGAAAAAAGGTGAGCCTGCAGCCGGTTTGCGTGTAATTAATGCGGTAGCGGCAGCTGATGAAAACTTTAAAACAACCAATCCAAAAGATGCTACTTATCGGGTATCTGAGTATCAGATTTTCCTTGCCCGTGGCACTAAACCTATAGGTAATGTAGTGGCAACAGGAAACCCTGCAAATATTTCCAGTCTGGCGCAACAAGCTCAGGCAGGAGACCGTTATGTAATTGAAGTAAAAAAAGTGGAACGTAGAAACTTCAAAGGAGAGGTTGAAACGGTTGATGTAGGACAGGTAATTGTGCCAATCAATTTGTACTAAAAATAATTAATAAATTTCAGCTAATGAGAAAATTACAAGGCATGGCTCTGGGAATTGCATTGATAACCAGCCAGTTAGCAGTAGCTCAGGAAAAAACAAATAATAATTTGAATCCGCTTTCGGTTCGCCCGATAAACGATTCAAACGTGATGTACAAAACAACTCTTTGGAGAAAAATTGATTTAAGAGAAAAACAGAATCAACCTCTTTTTGCCAAAGGTAGCGAGATTACCAAGCATTTGATGGATGGTGTAAAAGCAGGTTTACTTGATGCCTATACCAACGATTCGTTGACAACTAAACTGACACTGGAGCAATTCAGCGAACGTTTACAAATCAAGGGAGAAGGTGGCGGATTATCAGAAGCAGAGAAAGAAGCGGGTTTTGCTGATGCTCCCGGCGGCGGTGACGACGGTTGGGGTGGTGGTGATACCGGTGGCGCTACAAAAACCAAAGACAGTACAGGGTTCTCTAATCCTAATACTGTAAACACAGGTGCGGCAACTGAGTATTTCCCAAGCCAGTTAACTACCCTTGAGCTGAAAGAAGACTGGGTTTTTGATAAGCAACGTTCCCGTCAATATTTTGACATTCAGTCATTGGGTATTGTGATTCCGGCTGCTCAAACCAGTTTAGGTTTCGACCGTCCGGTAGCATTCTTCAAATACAAAGATTTGGATCGTTATTTCCGTTCAAATCCAAAATGTATCTGGTATAATGCAGCCAACATTGCTCAGCATAAAAACCTGGCAGATGCCTTCGAACTACGCTTATTCCATGGCAGAATTACTAAAAAATCAAATGCCGGCGATAGAGACCTAGATGATATTTTCAAATCGGCTCGTGAAGGTATGCTTAAATCAGAGCAACTGGAGCATGAGTTGATGGAATTCGAACATAATTTGTGGGAGTATTAAGAGTAATCTTAATCAATCAGAAGGGGAGGAGCTTAAATGCTTCTCCCCTTTTTTTTGTCTAAAAACAGTTCACGTAAGAAAATCGGCAGTTCACGGACGTTTTAACACTCTTTAACGGTTTTTAGCCTAAAAAATATTTTTTAAAGTGCAACTTTGTGTCAGGGTTTTGCATCTTATATGTATAAATGAAAAAGCTCACTAGTTCGTTAATTAAAAACTACCGTTTATCAGGAAAAATGACCACTCATCCAAAACTACAAGAAATATTAGTACTATGTATTGCATAATACTTATTAAAACATATATCTTTGTATTGTCAATGAAGTAAAGATGAATGCTCTCCAAAAAAATAAAATTATGAAAAAGCTATTATTACTTTCCGCTACTATATTAATCAGCCTCAATTCAATGGCGCTGAGTTTCCCTCACAGTACATATGAGCAACAACGTGCATTGAATAAAGGCGCTAATGATAAATCAATAATTTTATCAGAAGCACAATCATTGAACGCTTCATTGACAACAACTGTCGAAGTGAAATGCGAAGAAATTAATCAGGTGTCGTTTATAGAGATGTTTGCAAACTATTTGATTAGTTTGTTTACAGAGCATTTATTTCAGGACAAAAGTGTGGGTATGAATTCTTTCGAAAAATCGAAATATGAGTACTTTGCTATCAAACAGGATTTTGACTACCATGTAATTGGTTAACAATAAAGATTCTTATTTTCATACGGTTTAGTTAAGGTTTAGACAAAAAGCGTGGCTCATTGAACCACGCTTTTCTTATTTTATATTCGTATGATTACTTCAGCTTAAAACTGAAACAAAGGATAATCCTGCATCCAGGTGTTGATTTCTTTTTTGACTGCCTCAATTGTAGCGGCCTTATCATGATTCATCAATACATCATCAATCAGGTCTACTATTCTCACCATATCTTTCTCAACCAGTCCGCGGGTTGTCATAGCAGCCGTTCCTACACGCATTCCGGAGGTCGTCATGGCCGTTTTATCGTCGAATGGCACCATGTTCTTATTCACGGTAATATCTGCCTGAATCAGGGTATTTTCGGCCAGTTTGCCGGTTAAGCCTTTCGGACGTAAATCAATCAGCATTAAGTGATTGTCAGTACCACCGGAAATGATTTTATAACCGCGGTTTACAAATTCTGCTGCCATTACTCTAGCATTCTTTTGTACCTGCACAGTATAGTTATAGAAATTTTCTGTCAGCGCTTCTCCGAAAGCAATAGCTTTGGCTGCAATGATATGCTCCAGAGGACCGCCTTGCGTACCCGGGAACACACCCGAATCCAACAAAGAAGACATCATTCTCACTTCACCTTTTTGAGTAGTGATTCCAAAAGGATTCGGGAAATCATTACGCATCATAATTACACCTCCGCGTGTACCACGAAGTGTTTTATGTGTAGTGGTAGTAACAATATGACAATGGTCGAACGGGTCGTTTAATAAGCCTTTGGCGATTAGTCCGGCAGGGTGCGAAATGTCCGCTAATAAGACAGCACCAATTGAATCTGCAATTTGGCGAAGGCGCACATAATCCCAGTCGCGAGAATAGGCTGATGCTCCACAAATGATTAGTTTTGGTCTTTCCTTATGCGCAGTTTCTTCTACTTTATTCCAATCTATCAAACCTGTTTCCTGCTCAACGCCATAGAAAAACGGCTGGAAGTATTTTCCCGAAATATTTACTGGTGATCCATGCGAAAGGTGACCGCCATGTGAAAGATTAAAACCCAGGATTTTATCACCCGGTTGCAAACATGCTAAGAAAACGGCCATATTAGCCTGTGCTCCTGAATGTGGTTGTACATTTGCCCAGGTCAGGTTAAATAATGCTTTCAGGCGGTCAATAGCTATTTGTTCTACCTGGTCAACCACTTCGCAGCCGCCATAATAACGCTTACCCGGAAGTCCTTCGGCATATTTATTTGTAAGTACACTACCTGCGGCTTCCATTACTTGCGGCGAAACAAAGTTTTCAGAAGCTATCAGTTCAATACCATGTAATTGGCGATTGTTTTCTTTCGTGATTAAATCGAAAATTTCGGTATCACGATAGAGCGATGTTTGGACAGACATATTGATTATTTGATGTACGATTTAAGAAGTACGATTGATAAAAAATGTCTACAAATTTAATGGAATGTTGGAAGAACAAGAATTTTGTGCCAAATAATCTTTTGAGAAGGTTCTAATAAACAGGTATTTTCTTGAAATAATACTATTTTGTCCGATTTATCGGAGAACCACGGCTCCCTTGGTCATTTTATCAATCAAATCGCAATTGGGTATATAAGCCAATTCGGACTGATAACTACCGCCATAAATAATAAAATGGGTAGGACGCGCTTTGAAAAAAGCCTTTCTATAGGCATCGTCGAGTCTTTCAAGGCCAAGGTTTTGCCTGCGTTCGTTGATTTCTATTTCGCTTAGTGAAGCTGATTTTTCTTTTTTCCAATAGGCCCTTTCTGTCTTTTGCTGCCAGTTATTATCAGGGCAACTGAGATTATCTTCCAGGCGAAGTTGAACGACCAATACACGGCCCATTGTACATGGCTCGTCGGTAGAATAGCTAATCAGAGATTTAATAATAGCCGGATGTACCTTGCCGTCTCTGATGGCTTGTTTTATCATAGGCGAAATATCAATTTTTTCAATACTCTGCTGAAAAGAACTGAATGACAGTATATCACCCACAATAGTGCTTTGGTAGAGATAAGCCGGATAAGTGTTTGAGCGGATATTACCTCCCGGGCCCGGCTGAATCATCTGGTTGAGACCAAGCATATTTTCATCGATAAAACCATGCACATCAAGCATTTTTTGTAAATGAAGGAAGGTATACCGGGTGACGTCCGCACTTTTTGCATTATTTAGTTTTCGAAGACTATCTATCTGTTCTACCAAAACTTTAGGCATATCTCCTATAACCAGCAGACTATCAACAGGCATCCATTTCTGATCTTTGGCATGTTCCTTCAGATATGCTCTCAATCCGGGTGTAATGGGAACGGAGGGTGGGTTTAGTACAGAATAATACATTTTCTGCAATGAATCCCTTATTTCTTTATTGTAGATAGGTTTTATCTGTCTGGCTTGTTTCTCAAAGCTTTTCCATTGCAGGCAGGTATCGGCTACATTCTTAAAGAAATTATCCTTTCTGAAGTTTTCAACCTGATATCCTTTCTCTACTATTTTCTCTAAAAAATCAAAGACAACGGGCATTTTGCCAACCATTGTAGCGCATATAGCGGCATTATAATAATCTTTGGCAAATGGTCTTTCTACATTGGCAAAGGCTTCCTTGTAGAATGATAAAGCCTCGTGATAATTGGTATCTACAATAGCCAGTTCGGCCTCATTAATAATGGGATGGTAGATTCGTGTAAAATCTACCTGAGCATAACTAATAGAGCTATAGAGAAATAGCAGCAATAATAGTTTTTTCATAAGATGAGGGCAGATAGATATGGTAAGAGCCGGAAATTATGTCTAAAATTAAAAAAACCAAACAAATTTGTTTGGTTTCGTTAAGCATTAACAAATATTTAACAAGTATCAGGATAAATGTTTCAGATTCGTTGCATATAAAGCTGTAAAAAGAGCAGCGTTAATTAATGCTAATATACCAAGCATCCAGCCTATTTGATTCACCATTAATACAATAGGAGCCAAAACACCGATAAGGTTTCCGACTATATAAGCATAAAATCCCTTTTTCTTTAACTGCCACATCCAGAAACCTCCGAGTAATATCAAAGTGGTTGAAAGTATATTGGCAATCCCACCGTTAATAATGTTATCTACTTCAAGCATTTTGGTTAAGGCCATCTGCATTTGCTCGGTTTGGTCGGCGCTTGCATCAGTAGAATATTTCGACATTATATCATCAAACATATTTTCAACCTTGTCTCTGTTTGCAGCCATTTTTTCAGCCGAAACTATGCGGTTAATGCCATTATAAAGACCAATAATATTCCAGGTAATTGTAAGGACACATAAGATAGTCAGAAAAGTTGGCCTGGTAGGCACGGTATTTTCCTCAAATGGATTCTGCATAAGGTTTATTGATAGTAGTTTGATTTAAATGGCTGTCAGCTCAAAACTATATTCTTCCATAATCAGGTTGGCTAATAATTTTTTGCAGGCATCTTCTACAATGCTTTCGGCTGTAGCTTTGTCGGCAGCCTCTATTTCCATATTAATGTGTTTACCGATGCGACAATCGCTGAAGCCTTGTATGTCAAGGTTTTTTAAACCTAATAGTACGGCTTTTCCCTGAGGGTCAAGGATTTCTTTGATAGGCATTACGTCAATCGAAGCGAGGAATTTCATAAGTATCAACCCCCATTCCCGATAAGGGGGATTTTGTTTAAGAATTTACTCCCCTTTGGGAACAGGGGCTGATTTATTATTTATAAGAGACAGAGCTATATATAGAAATATAACCAGTGGAATGCCCAAAAATTGCAGAACCACAAGCAAAATTACGGAAAGAATTATAAATATGTACTTGATTTTATTATCAACCCATGAAAAATTTTTAAACTTCAGGGCAAACAGAGGTATTTCAGACACCAAAAGGTAACTCATTACAAGAGTATAAGCAATCAGAAATAGATTGTTATGAACAATAAAGTCATAATTTGAATTGAACTCCAGAATCAAAGGGAAGGCTGCTACCACAAAGGCATTGGCAGGTGTAGGTACTCCGATAAATGAATCTGACTGGCGTGTATCTACATTGAACTTGGCTAAACGCAAAGCTGAGAAAAGCGCCAGAATAAAAGCGATGTAAGACAAGGGGTGAAATGAAATCTGCGATACTATAGATGAAGATACAAAATCGGCAAGTATGGAATCTTTGTGCATAGTATCACTAATGAGCCTAGCCACTATGAAAGCGGGCAAGGCACCAAATGTAACCATATCAGCCAGTGAATCCAGTTCTTTGCCGATTGCAGAGTGTTGCTTAAGCAAACGAGCCACAAAGCCATCAAGAAAATCAAGAATACCTGCAATAAAGATAAGATAGGCTGCATAGGTGAGTTCGCCCTGAAAAACAAATAAAATCCCAAAACACCCGCAAAGCAGATTGCCGAGTGTCATAAGATTAGGAATGGTAAAAAGTTTCATATGGTGGTGCTTAGGTAGTTGATATTAAAGTGCTGAAAATTACGATATTCATTTGTTTATTCCATACGATTTTAATTACTTCTTTGTTTTCATGGTATAACAAACCAATTGTTGCGACTTCACCCTACTTAAAAAGAAACTTTTTAGTGAAGATCTTTGAATTAATATTTTACCGTAAATTGCATGCATAACTTGAATATTGTTCTAATACACTGTAACTAAAAAAGCTGATGATGTATCGTCTACTTCTCTCATGCATGCTGTTAAGCATTTCCTTGCATTCTTATTCTCAAAAATTACTGAAAGACATTGCCTCTTCTGATGCCAGTTCGAATATCAATCAAAGTTTCGCAGATTTTAAAAATAATCTGATAAAAGGTGATACCCTGTTTTTCCTGGCTCAGGATACCATTACTGATAATTTTTATTATAAAAATATCTGGTTTAGCAATGGTACTGCCGCTAATACAAAGAAAGTGACAAAAGGGGTGGGGCCTTACTATCAAAATTCACCTTATGAGTTTTTGGCTTCTTTTAAGGGCAAAACTTATTACAGATATATTTCAGATGCAAATTTATATGCAACAGATGGCAATGCCATTACAGTGGTGAAGACTTTTACGAATAGCAGTGTTGTAAAAGCGAGTGTGATTGACGGATGGCTTTATGTATATGTAAGTAATACTGCAGCCAATATTTTAGAACTCTGGAAAACTGACGGAACAACCGTTAATACCAGTAAAGTAACAGATATTTATAACGGCTCACATGCATTTAACGGTACTAATTTTTTTAATGCTGGAGATAAAA
Source organism: Cyanobium sp. NIES-981 (assembly GCA_943368815.1). GTDB lineage: Bacteria > Bacteroidota > Bacteroidia > Cytophagales > Spirosomataceae > Emticicia. The sequence goes on along the minus strand of CALRLS020000037.1, from coordinate 6,269 downwards.
TGTATTTTAGTGTTTATACCAGCACTACTGGTTATGAACCCTGGATTACGGATGGAACCGCTTCAGGCACTAAAATTTTAAAAGATTTGCAACCCGGTTCAGCATCTGGCAATCCGGTTATGTTTGAAAAAGTTGGGAATACCATCTTCTTCTGTGCCTACAATTCAAATCAACTATTGAAATTATGGAAAACAGACGGTACTGAGCCAGGTACGGTTTTAGTTGCTGATGCTATTAATGGCGATTTGTACTATTATCCACGTGTGATAATCAATTATGCTGGTCAGTTATATTTAGTTACAAATAATGGGAAACTATATAAAACCGATGGCAATACGATAACCCTGGTAAGATCTGATTTAAACATATTAGGGGAAATTGTGAAAATGAATAACCTGATGTATTTCATAAGTCTGAATGGGAGTGAGTATGAGTTATGGAAAAGTGATGGTTCAACTGTCGGTACTCAGAAAATTAAATCCATTCTTAATACACCATATACTAATAGTATGTATATAAGAGTGCTTGCCGGAACTTCAAAAGTATATTTTGAATTGTCAGCTTCCGGTAATGGTGGATTAGCAAATATTACACAACACTGGGTGAGTGATGGCACTACGGACGGGACTATCAATATCAATACATTGAATCCGAATTTTTCTACCGGGGCTTTTACTAATCAGTTGGCAGTAGTTGGAGATACTTATTATTTTACGGCTTATGATGCCACCAATGGTTTTGAGTTATGGAAATCTAATGGTACGCCTGCAGGTACCATGATGGTAAATAATATCAATACAACTATTGCTTCTTCTAACCCTATGCAGTTTGCTGCTTTAGGTAATGATGTTTTTTTTACGGCTAATGATGTGAAAAATGGCCGTGAAATCTGGAAAACGGATGGCTCAGCTCAAAATACAAATCTGTTTGTTGATTATAATGCCAGCGGTTTTTCTGATATAAATTACTCTGCCGATATCACAGGAATGATAGCTTTTAATGATGTAATTATTGCTCAGGTGATGGGCTATCTGGTAAAGTTTAACCAAAATACACCACCTACGGTTTTTTACTCAATGAACCTTATAAATCCTAAAAACCCGGAGTTTATCAGGTTTAAAAATAAAGTTTATTATAAGGGCTATGACTACTATAATGGCGGAGGATATAAGCTTTTTGCAACTGATGGCACCACCAGTTATAGAGTAAAAGATATGTCGGGTGCCAGTTATCTTGGTGCAGACCCAAGTAATTTTTTGATTTGGAATGACCTTTTATATTTCATGACAGAAAATAATACTAAAATATGGAAAAGTGATGGCACAGAAGCGGGTACTGTTTTAGTAAAAGACCTTACAGGAGGTACTATTCAGACTAAATTTTATGCCGCCAATGGTCTTCTTATGTTTGTTTATACAAACCCGACCTTTGGGGAAGAATTATGGAAAACAGACGGAACATCTGCAGGTACTGCATTAGTGAAAGATATTTATCCTGGTACTGGCGGTGCATTTATCTCGAATCTTGTGGTTTATGATAATAATCTCTTTTTTACTGCTTTTGAGAATAGCGCTTTACATATATACAAGTCTGATGGCTCAAGTGCTAATACTCAGATATTCAGTAATCTGGTTGGCCCTTTTGGATCACAAGTATTTAAGAATAAATTGTTCTTTATCGCCTTTGAATATTCAAGCTCTGCTTATTGGTTATATTCAACAGATGGAAATTCAGCCCCTCTTAAAATTCAGCAGTTGTCAGCTACAATACGAGAGCCTAATGCTATATTAATGAAGAATATTAATAATAATCTATTAGTTTTTGATATAACCCCTACTACCGCAAGACATGAACTATGGGCTTCTGATGGTACTACTGCAGGTACAAAACTAGCTAAAGTTATCAGGGAAGTAGAACTTAATACATCTTATATGAACATAACGGAATATGTTTATAATAACAATAAGCTATATTTCGCAGCCGATGACGGAATCCACGGAAAAGAACTCTGGGTATGGGATTTCGACTGCCCTGAATTTTTGACTATTACCAACCCTGTGAGTCAGGATACTGATGTGGTCGTGGAAAAATACATTATCGGAAGTAATAAAATCAATTCTGGAAAAAAAGTAAGCTACAACGCGAGTAAGTATATTAGCTTAAACCCAGGATTTGAAACCCAATCAGGGGCTCAATTCGCTACAAGTATGAATGGATGTATCAACCTGGCTGCAACATCAGGCTCAACAACAGGCAATGGCCCGATTTTTCAACATTCTCCTATTAAAGAACGCTATAAGCCTAATATTTTTCAATTCCTGAATGACCCTTTAAATGCTAAATTGCTATCAGCTTATATAGTAGAAAAAAACAATAATAACGAGCAGAATATAGCCTGGATTATCGACGAATCATCAGATAAATATATCCTTAAAATGCTTTTGCATGAGAAAGAATTTATTGGCTACCTTCCTAAATAAAAATTTAAACAGATTAAATAACAAAAAAAGCCTCGCTTGTAAAACGAGGCTAAGATTTATTCAATAATACCACTAATAGTATCTATAATTCCACTAATTCCCTTGCGGCTGCCAATTTTTTTTTTCTACGTTCTTCACGTCGTAATAAGATTCTTTGTTTGAAGCTCATCCAACGTTCGTATAAAGGCAACTCTTTCAGAAAATCCCAGTTTTCGTCTTTCTTCTCACCTTCTTCTTTTTTCTTTGCTTCTACAGGGTCAAACAACATACCTGTACATAAACAGTGCTTACGGTTAGTACGTGTCAGGATATCGTAGTTTACACAGCTCGAGCAACCTTTCCAGAAAGCATCATCGGCAGGCAACTCACTAAAGGTAGTCGGCTCGTAACCTAAATCAGAGTTGATTTTCATTACGGCCAGACTCGTCGTCAGGCCTATGATTTTAGCATCCGGGTATTTTTTACGTGAAAGTTCAAATGCTTTTTGTTTAATGCGCGTAGCAATACCACTCTTGCGGTAGTGCGGGCTCACAATCAAACCAGAATTTGCTACAAATTTACCGTGTTCCCAGGTTTCAACGTAGCAAAAACCTACCCACTTGCCAGTAGTAGTAAGAGCAATGATAGCCTTACCTTCACGCATCTTCTCACGTAAGTAATCAGGAGAACGTTTAGCAATCCCTGTACCACGGGCTTTTGCACTCTCAGCCATCTCGTCGCAAATCGTTTCGGCTAGGTTATAGTGACTTTCGTTAGCTATCTCTACAATATATTGGTCGTCGGAAATTATTTCTGTGTTATTCATCGTCATTTATTGGGCTTTTCCACAAATGGAGACGCTGTATCCTAAAATTGTTAAAAATGAAATAAAGAGAAAATTAAATGAGGGGGTGTTTTACCACGCAGGCAAAACGGTTACAGTCGAGTCCTTTCGGACCTGACAAATCGAACGGGCGTTATGGGAAGACGAATGTTCATCATTTTTTAGACAGATGCAAAGATGTTAGGTTTAAAATTTATATCCAAGATACTAACCTAATATTTTTACATGATGGATAACGATACAGTTAATGTTTTAGTTCGTGCATTGGAAAAAATCTGATAACTTTGAAAAAAAATTAATATCCATTGAATACGCGATTAGCTACCTTTTTATCCGGCACATTACACCCCTTATTAATGCCAACCCTGTTGTTTCTGATTCTCTTTTTTCTGGCTCCGGTTTCGTTGGGGATTGAAGGTATGGATATGACTTTCAGATGGATTGTTATTGGCTTTGTATTTATTTACACTTTTGCTATACCTGCCTATCTGGTATATCTGCTCAAACGCTGGGGCATAATCAGCAGCCTTAAATTAGAAAACCTGCAGGAGCGCCGGATTCCTTATCTGATGACCGCCATCATTTATGCTGTGCTCGGCTATTTCTTATATAATAAAAATTCGAGCTTTTTTGTCTGTGCTTATATACTATGGAGTATTACCCTCGTGATTCTGAGCGTTGCTATCATCAGTTTCTGGTGGCAAATCAGCGCGCACGCTGCAGGTATCGGTGGGGTAATAGGGGCACTGGCAGGTATTATGACTAAATTTGGCGAGGCAGGTCTATTTATTCCTCTATTATGCTCAATGGTCATAGCCGGATACCTGATAGGAGCGCGCTTACAACTTAATGCGCATACACCCAGACAGGTCTGGGCGGGTCTTACTTTAGGTGTCGTTTTAAGTCTTCTATCTGTTTCATATTTTTTTTAATAACATATTCTGCTCATTATCAATTGTTTATGTAAGATTTTTGAAAATCTTACATAATTGATGCAACATTCTGTTTTTAAAGGCGTCTTTTGTTTGTAACGATAAAACAGCATACCCATCTGACAAATACAGTATTCATTAACAAGCATGCCGACCTGGTCGAGCAGTGTAAGCGTGGCGAAAGTAAGGCGCAGTACGAGTTGTACAAGCATTACTCAAAAGCTATGTTCAATGTCTGTATGCGGATACTGAACCATGTGGGCGAAGCAGAGGATGTATTACAGGATTCGTTTATTGATGCCTTTGCTAAAATAGGAGATTTTCGTCAGCAGGCTACTTTTGGCGTATGGTTAAAACAGATTGTGGTCAATAAGGCTATCAATCACCTGAGGTCAAGAAAAGTAGAACTCGTCAGTATTGATACCTATAATTTTGGCGGAGACGAAAATGATATAGCAGACTATCCGGTGTCAGATTCACATAACGAGGAAAATACAAAATTAGAAGTTGAACGCATACGCAGGGCAATGGAACAATTACCCGAGGGTTTCAGGGTTGTATTATCATTGTATCTGTTTGAAGGATACGACCACGAAGAGATTGGGAATATATTAGGCATAAGCGAGACCACGTCCCGGACGCAATATATGAGAGCCAAAAAGAGATTATTAGAAATAGTAAACCGACAATTGTTTTAGCTAATCTGCAAAGAACTAAATTATTTAAAAAATCCCTGCAAGGGGTGAGTGATATGAAAGACCGTTTAGAAAGATTCGTGAGAGACAACCAGGAAGACTTTGACAGCTACGAGCCATCAAAAGCCTTGTGGAAGAAAATTGAGACGGAAGTTGCTAAACAACAACCAGCAGGCAAACGCCTGAACGGGAAAGTAGTGAAATTTGGCGGAGCCAGATGGGGAATAAGCATTGCCGCAGGTATTGCTATACTATTAACTGTGGGCTATGGAGTGGTAAGTTACATGAGTTTACCTGATAGCATCACTGATTTAAGCCTGCCATCTGCTTATAAAAGCACCTATGGTAAAGAATTAGTACAGTTTACAACTTTGGTAGAGGAGAAGAGAGAAGAATTGAAAGCTTTGGAAAGTGCTGACCCTCAGCTCTACCACCAGTTTGATGTCGAATTACAGGCATTAGACAAGAGTTATCAGAGCCTGAAAAATGAATTACCGCAAAATCCGAATCCGGAAGATTTGCTGAAGGCAATGGTACAGAATTTAAGTATGCAGATCGATCTGTTAAACCAACAGTTACAAATAATTCAAAAAATTAAAGATGTTAAAAATGGAAAAATTAAAACGATGGTGTAGTCTGCCCACCAAAAAAAGAGGGTTGTTTGGGATATTGTTTATCTTGACTACTGCACAAACTTTTGCCACGCCGGAAGACAAAGAATGGATTGAGAAAAAGAAAAGTGTAAACTTGTCTTATGCGGTTTCGGCGTCTGATAAAGTGTCTCTGAATAATCAATTCGGTGATATTAAGGTCAGTTTCTGGGATAAAAAAGAAGTACGGGTGGAAGTGCTTATTGTAGCCAATGCTTCTTCAGAAGACCGTGCCGCTGATTTTATAAACTCGGTTGATGTAACGGGCAAAAAAGATGAGGGCCAGGTAAGTATCAGGACCCATATTGAACGCTCGGATAACAGAAACTGGAGCAATAAAGGAGAGAAACACTCATTGAAGATTGATTATATGGTATATATGCCTAAATCAAACCCGCTTCAGGTAAAGAATTCTTTCGGTAATACCTACTTGCCAAGCTTTAGCACACCTTTGAAGGTTGACCAAAGCTATGGCAAGCTGGTGGCAGAGGATATTTCAAATGCTGAATCAGAAATTAAAATCGCTTTTTGTCAGAATTCTTATATCAAATCGATGACCGGAGGTAGGTTAAAAGCCTCGTATTCGGGTATTAAGATGGAAAAAGCCGATGATTTTGATTTCGACAATAGCTTTGGTGATATTGACATCAAAGAATTGGGGAAATTCGATGCTAAAATCAGCTATTCGA
>CALRLS020000036.1:0-19386 GCA_943368815.1 Cyanobium sp. NIES-981 | reverse complement strand
GATCATTATACAACCGCTATGGAATTTGAAGACGGTGTTACTGTTAGTTTTGCAATGGAGGCCTTCACTTCTTTTGAGGCCCGCAAAACCCGACTGATGTTTTCGCAGGGAGAAGTGTGGGGAGATATGGACGAAATCCAGACTTACGATTTCCGTACAAAACAAAATACCAAATGGCGTGCAAGCGAATTACCTGAATTCAAAAGCCAGGCATCAGGCCATGCCGGAGGAGACTATGGCTTAGCCCGTAATTTTGTACAGGCCGTTGCCCAGAATAAACCCGAATTATTAACATCAACCATTGAGGCCTCCATAGAAAGCCACGTAATAGGTTTTATGGCTGAGAAAAGCCGCCTGAGCAAGCAAATGGTAGAAGTAAAAATATAAAAACGATGCGTAAAATATTAATTATTGCTTTGCTGGCACTTAGTGCCTGTAGAAACAAAAAAGCGGATTTAGGAGATTTTGATTTACAAAGTTTCAGAACTGACAGAGGCGCTTGTGAAGACAAAAGAGTAAAACTGATTGAGCCTTTAAAGGCACTCAGACCAAAAATATTAGGCTTAACCGAAAATCAGATTGTAGACAATTTCGGCAGATACGATTATCAGATTCTAAGCCGACGCAATGAGAAAGTATTTGTTTATTTTCTGGAAAAAGGCCCGCAATGCGAGCAGATTCAGAATCCGACCAATTCGCGCTCTATGCTATTGTATTTCAATGCAGCCAGTCTTGTTAAAGAGGTGTCTTTTCAGACCGGGGGTATTATTGATACTTATAAATAAATTTTCATCAAAAATTTCATACACATTAGGCCTATCTGAACTTATTCAGATAAAATTTTTAAAAATATTTTGTTTTTAAAAATTACTCAATACTTTTGTAACAAGATTTTAAACACAGACAATGAGTCAAGGCAATATTATAGCTAACATCTGGTGGTGGCGTTCTTCCGACAAAGGATGAACAGCATAGCTATGTATTGATTAAAAGATATATTCAGCGGCTTACAGTTCATCCTGTAAGCCGCTTTTTTTGTGCCATTACCCAAGATTTCAATTAAAAAATGCAAAGATTCAATTCAAAAATAAGCCCTTGGCTCTTCATGCCACTGCTATGTTTTCTCGTAGTATTGTTGATTAGGATGGCAGTTAATCACCTCTGGGGAGGAGTATTCATTCTTTTAGGGGTGCTTGGATTAATTCTTAGTTTTTTATTCAGAACCTATTACCAGATTGAGGGCAACACTTTGAAAATTGTATGTGGATTTATCATTAATAAGGAAATTAATATCCGGGAAATCCATAAAATTGAAAAAACAAGCAGTCCGCTTAGCTCTCCGGCGCTATCGTTAAGCCATAGAATAGAAATTTTTTATAATAAATATGATTCTGTGATTATTTCACCGGAAAGACAAACGGAATTCATAAAATTACTGAAATTGATTAATAAAAATATTAGTACAAACCTCTGATATGATGCAAAAGTTTGGTATAATAACCCGATACAAACGCTTACTGGCCGATATGCTGACCCCGGTCGGGATTTTTCAAAGAATCCGTAATCATTATCCACATTCGGTCATTCTAGAAAGTGCCGATTATCATGCCATGCATAATAGCTTTAGTTATATTGCCTGCGATGAAATAGCCAGTTTTCAATTGGATAACGACCTTGTTACACAAAAATTCCCGGATGGTAGTACTAATCAGTTTCCCTTAGCAAAACGTAAAGATGCCGTAGGCGTATTACAGGATTTTGCTGCGAAATTTGAAATGCCGAAAAGTGATTTCAATTTCATCACCAATGGTTTGTTCGGGCACATCACTTATGATTCAGTTGAGTATTTTGAAGACATTGAGATTCAGGAAAAAAGCCCTGAAACTACCATTCCGCAAATTCTCTATCGGGTTTATCGTTATGTGATTGCCATCAATCATTTTAAAGACGAGTTATACATATTTGAACATACTTATACACCGGAAGGACAAGAAGCAAAGCCTGTTAATGAAGGCCTGGAGACTTTAGAATTTTTTGTAAAGAACCCTAAATTAACGACTTCGAAATTCAAGGCTGATAATGATGAAACGACGAATATTAATGATGACGACATGCGCGAAATCGTTAATAAATGTATCGCGCATTGCCTGAGAGGAGATGTCTTCCAGATTGTTCCCTCCAGACGCTTTTCACGGAAATTCGAGGGTGATGATTTCAACGTCTATCGTGCGCTACGCTCTATTAATCCCTCGCCTTATTTATTCTATTTTGATGGTGGCGATTATCATATTTTTGGTAGTTCACCTGAAAAACAGATTTTCATTAAAGACGGGCAGGCTGAAATTCACCCGATTGCGGGTACATTCAGAAGAACAGGGGATGATGAAAGCGATGCAGAATTAGCCCGACAATTACATGCCGACCCTAAAGAATCGGCTGAACACGTGATGCTGGTAGACTTAGCCCGGAATGATTTATCAAGAAGTTCAGATTCTGTAAAAGTAGATATTTTTAAAGAGGTACAGTTCTATAGCCATGTAATACACCTGGTTTCGAAAGTAACCGGAAAAATGCACAAAGGAACCAATCCTTTGCAATTAGTAGCCGATACATTTCCTGCCGGAACCTTATCTGGCGCACCGAAGCACAATGCCATGACCATTATTAACAAGTTTGAGCCGACCAACAGAAGTATTTACGGAGGTGCGATAGGTTTCATGGATTTCAAAGGTAATTTCAATCATGCCATAGCCATCCGTACGTTTTTAAGCAAAAACAATACGCTTTTCTATCAGGCAGGCATGGGTGTAGTGGCCAAATCGGACGTTGAAACAGAAATGAAAGAAATTCATCTGAAACTGGCAGCTCTGAGAAAAGCCATTGAAATGGCGAGTGATATTTAGTTTTTTTGTGGTGCGAACTTCCCGTTCGCAGTGGTGGAGAAAGGAGTACGGAAAATGGAGCACGTATATAAGTCCAAAAATTGTCCAACAGCTTGTTGGACAATTAAAAGGGAATAATCCAACAAAAAAATATTGAAATAGAAAATAAAAATACTAAAATGAAAATTCTGGTTCTTGATAATTATGATTCATTCGTTTATAACCTGGTCTATATCCTGAAAGACCTTGGCGGAAACGTAGATGTTTTCAGAAATGATAAGATTGCTCTGGAAGACGTAGCCCAATATGATAAAATTCTGCTTTCACCGGGCCCGGGAATTCCCGAAGAAGCAGGAATCATGATTGACCTGATTAAAGAATATGCGCCAAAGAAAAGTATTTTCGGGGTTTGTCTGGGGCATCAGGCTATCGGAGAAGCATTTGGCGCTAAACTGCATAATATGGGTGATGTACTTCATGGCGTTACAACTTCTTGCATCATTACAGATAAAAATGAAGTGCTTTTTCAGGGTGTTCCGGAAAAAATAGAAGTATGCCGCTATCATTCCTGGACAGTCGTACCCGAAACCATGCCCGAAGAACTAAAAGTAACAGCCATCGATGAAAAAGGCTATGTAATGGCAGAAGCCCATACCAGATACGATGTGCGGGGGGTGCAGTTTCATCCGGAAGCCTACCTTACTCAGCATGGAGTAAAAATGGTTGAAAACTGGTTAAAAAATTAATTATTCCAATGAAACATTATTTGCAGATTTTACTTCAAGGTCAGGCTCTATCAGGCACAGAAGCCAGAGAAGCCTTGTTGAATATTGGACGAGGAGAAAGCAATAATTCACAGATTGCCGCTTTCCTGATGGGTATTCAGATGAGGGGCATTACAGTAGAAGAATTAGAAGGATTTCAACAAGCCATGCTTGAACTGGCCGTGCCTATTGATTTATCTGATTTTGACCCGATGGATGTTTGCGGTACAGGCGGTGACGGGAAAGATACGTTCAATATTTCTACCACATCTGCCTTTGTAGTAGCCGGAGCTGACCAGCCAATTGCCAAGCATGGTAATCATGGGGTCTCGTCTGCAGTAGGTTCAAGTACAGTTCTGGAGTATTTAGGCGTAAAGTTTACGAATGACATTGATTTTCTGAAACATAAGATTGAAAAAGCGGGTATATGCTATATGCATGCACCCTTGTTTCATCCGGCCATGAAATACGTGGCGCCTATCCGTAAAGAGTTAGCCTTAAAGACTTTCTTCAATATGCTGGGGCCATTGTTGAATCCTGCCAAAGTGCAGAAACAGTTAACAGGCGTATATGATATGAAAGTCTTTGATTTATACACACAATTGTTCAATCGTTCAGCGGCACAATTCGGTATTATTTACGATTTAGGTGGTTACGACGAAATATCATTTACCAACGATTTCAATATTGGTACCCGTCATGGAGTGGTAGTGCATTCCCCTATGCATTTCAGTTTCGATTTAACCGAACAATCGGCTTTGCATGGAGGGAACACGCTTGAAGAATCGGCTAGTATCCTTATAAATATTCTGGAAAACAAAGGCACGCAGGCACAAACCAATGTAGTATTAGCCAATGCCGGAGTAGCACTGAGCGTGGCAAGAGGTATAAGTATTGCAGAAGGTATTGAGCAAGCCAGAGAGTCATTGGAAAGTAAAAAAGCTTTAAATTGCCTGAAAAAACTGATTGAGCCATGAACAAAATCGAGGACTTAGACTTAAATGGTTTTTATACTTATGCCGATTATCTGAAATGGGCATTTGATGAAACCGTAGAAATTATCAAAGGAAAGGTATTTAAAATGTCTCCTGCACCTAATCTAAGGCATCAGAGAGTCTCTTTGAATCTGACCCTTGAATTTGGCAATTTCTTTAAGAAAACCCCTTGTCATTTGTTTGCTGCTCCTTTCGATGTACGCCTGGCACCTTCAAAAAAGAGCAAATCAGATAAAATTTATACCGTTGTTCAACCCGATTTATGCATCATCTGTGATGATGAAAAACTAGATGAACAAGGCTGTATTGGTGCCCCTGATTTGATTATTGAAATTCTTTCTCCGGGTAATACCCAAAAGGAAATGAAAGATAAGTTTGAAGTATATCAGGAAAATGGCGTAAGAGAATACTGGTTGGTAGAACCAAATGATAAAGCAGTATTTGTTTATGTCCTGAATGGTGCAGGCAAATACATTGGGCTACAACCATTTACTGAAGATGATTTTATCAGCTCCACTATATTTCCGGAATTATCCATCAGTTTAAAAGAAGTTTTTGCAGAATAGTAATTATACAACATGACCATTTTAGATAAAATAATAGCCCATAAAGCCATTGAAGTAGCAGATGCCAAATCTAAAATTTCGATAGAAGATTTAGAAAAGGAACCGTTTTTTTCAAGAAAAACCATTTCACTAAGCGCGAGATTATCAGCTGATGCTTCCTCTGGAATTATAGCGGAACATAAGCGTAAATCTCCCTCCAAAGGCATTATCAACGACCAGCTAAGCGTTGAATTTGTAACTAGTGGCTACGCAACCGCAAGAGCAGCGGGTTTATCGGTATTAACTGATGTTGAATTTTTTGGTGGTGCAAAAGAAGATTTATATAAAGCCCGGACAGCTAATCCTGATACCCCTATCCTAAGAAAAGACTTCATGATTGATACCTATCAGATATATGAAGCCAAAGCCTGGGGAGCCGACTTAATTTTGCTAATTGCAGCCTGTTTAAGCCCTGCTCAGATTGAAGAGCTAAGCCGGAAAGCCCATGAATTGGGCCTGGAAGTATTGCTGGAAATACATGATGAGGAAGAATTAGACAGAAGTCCATTAACCCATATTGATATGATAGGGGTAAATAACAGAAATCTGAAAAACTTCGCTGAGAACAATGTGAATGCCTCTTTGGCATTAGCCGATAAAATTCCAGCCGGAATTGTGAAGATTTCGGAAAGTTGCATTAGCCAAGCTGAAACAATTAATTTACTAAAATCGACAGGATATAAGGGTTTTCTCATTGGTGAGACCTTTATGAAGGACGAAAACCCGGGAGCAAAACTCGCTGAATTTATTGCTAAAATCTAGGAAAAAATGTTAATTTTGATGTCTTTTTCTCCATTTTCCTAATTTCATGCTTTTGTCCCGAGTATGAGTAAAATTAAATTTCCTTTGGGGGCAAGGAAATAATTTTATATGAAACTGAAAGTATGTGGCATGCGTGATGCCGAGAATATCAAAGCACTTATTGAGCAGAAACCAGACTTTATCGGCTTTATTTTTTACGATAAGTCACCACGGTTTGTTGGTAATCAACTAGACCTTGAACTGGTTCAATCAATACCCAGAGAAATCAGAAAAGTGGGAGTTTTTGTGAATGCCACAGTTGATTATATTTTGCAGAATGCAAAAAAGTATAATCTGCAATATGTGCAGTTGCATGGTAACGAAACACCGGATTTCTGTAAAAGTTTAAGACTGAAAGGTGTCAATATCATTAAGGCATTCCGATTAGACGAATCATTCTTTTTCAGTCAGTTGAATAATTACCTGCCACACGTTGACTTCTTTCTATTTGATGCAAAAGGAGAAGGCTATGGTGGTAACGGGATTACATTCGATTGGAGCATTCTGAAAAAATATGATAACCAGAAGCCTTATTTTTTAGCAGGGGGCATCAGCCTTGATAATCTGGAAGAACTGACGGGTATCACCCCAAAACCTTATGCCTTTGACATAAACAGCAAGTTTGAGGTTTCACCGGGGATAAAGGATATTGAGAAAATAGCGGAACTGGTCAAAAAAATGCGTGAGAAAAAAAGCGTGCAGGTATGAAAGACGAATTCAGATTAGACAGAACAGCCTTCTGGGCCGGAAAACATGAAGAAAATGAAGAGCGAATAAAAAACTTCTGGCTCGAACAATCTGCATCAGATAGATTGAAAGCGGCTTGCTATTTAAATAGTGTGGCTTATAATTATGATATAAATAACCCGCCAAAAGTAGATAGAACGATTTTTTCAATGCGTAAACATGGGCAGGAAGACCCGGAGATTTAAACGATATAGAACAAAACCTAAAAATGACAAGCACAGAAAAACATAAAGGACAGGAAACCGCCTTTGGGGTAAACGACAAAGGTTATTACGGAAAATTTGGCGGTGCTTATATTCCTGAAATGTTATATCCAAATGTAGAAGAGCTACAACAAAATTACCTGGATATCATCTATAGCCCTGATTTTCAGGAAGAATTTCATGGTTTGCTGAAAGATTATGTAGGTCGGCCTACTCCTTTATATTTTGCTAATCGCCTGTCGGAAAAATATAAAACCAATGTTTACCTGAAACGTGAAGATTTATGCCATACTGGCGCACACAAGGTAAATAATACCATCGGACAGATATTATTGGCCAAACGTCTGGGCAAGCATAAAATAGTAGCCGAAACAGGGGCAGGCCAGCATGGGGTAGCAACGGCAACAGTTTGCGCTTTGATGGGTCTGGAGTGTATAGTATACATGGGCGAAATAGATATTGAGCGTCAGGCGCCAAACGTAGCACGTATGAAAATGCTTGGAGCAGAAGTACGCCCTGCAATGAGTGGTTCAAAAACCCTGAAAGATGCTACCAACGAAGCGCTGAGACATTGGATTAATAATCCGGTAGATACGCATTATATCATTGGAAGTGTAGTGGGTCCTCATCCATATCCAGATATGGTAGCCAGATTCCAATCTGTTATATCAGCAGAAATCCGGTCTCAACTATTAGAAAAAACAGGAAATGAAAACCCTGATTATGTCATAGCCTGTGTGGGTGGTGGCTCTAATGCTGCCGGGGCATTCTATCATTTTTTAGATGAACCCGAAGTGAAACTGATTGCCGCAGAAGCGGGCGGGCATGGTATTTATTCAGGATTATCAGCTGCTACAACATTCTTAGGCAAGCCTGGAGTTTTACATGGCAGTAAGAGTATCCTGATGCAAACAGAAGACGGACAGGTGGTAGAGCCACACAGTATATCTGCCGGACTGGATTATCCAGGTATTGGTCCTCTGCATGCACATTTGTGGGATTCCGGTCGGGCAAAGTTCTTTGCCATTACCGACGATGAATCGATTGAGGCAGGTTTTGAATTAACCAAATTAGAAGGAATTATTCCGGCTATAGAATCGGCTCATGCGCTTGCTGTGTTAAAGTATCTTAAAGCCGGAGCGAACGAAACAGTCGTTATCAATCTTTCCGGTCGTGGTGATAAAGATTTGGCTACTTATATGAAATATTTATAAGTTGTTCTGTGCTACGTTTAAATTGCCACAAAGTACACCAGGTAACTCAATGTAGCACAATTTTATAAGATAGCTATGTCATATAGTGCCACATTGTGACTCTTGTGTACATTGTGGCCAAATCATATAAGACTTAAATTCAAACAAACATCCAGAATAAACAATGAAAACCCTTCTATTAACCATCGCTTTATTTTCATTTACTTACATGGCAAATGCACAAAAAAAAGAGCCTGCGAAAATGCTTCGCCACGCTGTTTTATTCAAATTTAAGGATTCAAGTAGCCCGGCGGACATCAAAAAAGTAGAAGATGCTTTCAAAGCCCTACCAGGCCAAATCAAAGAAATCGCTGATTTTGAATGGGGAACAAATAATAGCCCTGAAAATCTGAATCAAGGTTTTACTCATTTGTTTTTTGTAAGTTTCAAAACAGAAAAAGACCGTGAAGTTTATCTCCCTCACCCGGCACATAAAGCCTTTGTGGGTGTATTAGGGCCACATTTAGACAAAGTTTTAGTGCTTGATTATTGGGCAGCTAAATAATATCTTCTTTTCAGGCGAACACCCTCGTGTGCAACAATCTGTGTTCGCCTGTTCTTTTCATCTTCGCTTATTTTTATTCTATTGACTTATGAATCGTATTACAAAGCTTTTTCAAACTAAGCTTCATAGTGTATTGAATCTCTATTTCACGGCTGGCTATCCCAGACTAAATGATACAATGTCAGTCTTAGAAGCATTGCAGGAGGCAGGTGCTGATATTGCCGAAATCGGTATGCCCTACTCTGACCCTGTGGCAGATGGCGAAACCATACAGCAGTCGAACCAGATTGCATTAGAGAACGGCATGAGTCTGAAAGTACTCTTTGAGCAATTAAATAGTATGCGCTCAACAATACAGATACCTGTTATACTGATGGGGTATATCAATCCTGTATTACAGTTTGGCATCGAAAACTTCTGTCAGAAATGCCAGGAGGTCGGAGTAGATGGCCTGATTCTGCCTGACCTGCCTATGGACGAGTATTATGAAGAATATAAACCCGTATTTGATAAATATGGTTTGCTGAATATCTTCCTGATTACACCCCAAACAACAGCCGCTCGTATACGCCGTATCGACGAGATTTCAGATGGCTTCATTTATATGGTCAGCAGTGCCAGTGTAACAGGCAAAACTTCTGGTATTTCAGACGAAATGGAGACTTATTTCAATAGGGTAAATGCCATGAATCTGAAAAACCCGAGATTAATCGGTTTTGGAATAAAGGACCACGAAACTTTTGCAAAAGCATCAGAATATGCTGCCGGGGCAATTATCGGAAGCCAGTTTATTCGTGTATTACAATCGGCCTCAGATATAAAAACCGATGTAGTGAATTATATAAAATCTGTAAAAGCGGTTGATTAAGAGGAAATTCAGCATGGAAAACCCGTTTTTCTCAAAAAAGCATTCAAAAAGCGTCCAAAATCAGTCCAAATGCTAAAACTCTTTTGAAAAAACTTTTGTTTATCTATAAAATATTCTAAATTTCCTTAGAATTATAATATGTATATTTATAGAAAAGGCTATAGCTATGGAAAAGTTTTACAGACTCTGTATAATAGCTATCTTGTTGATTTCAAGCCAGTTGGCTTTTGCTCAAAAAGACAGGAAAAAAGATACCAGATACGGGTATCACTTTAGGGGGAAAAAACAGAAATTTGCTAAATTCCCGTTTGACCTACATGCTAATCTCATCGTTTTAAAAGCTACCCTTGACGATTCAGATACCCTGCGTTTTATTTTAGACACAGGGGTAACTTCAACTATTATAACTGACCCCAAACGTGCTCTGACACTAGACGTAAAATATGTGCGTCGGGTGAAAATAACAGGTGCAGGTGAAGGCGGCGAACTAATGGCTAATGTATCGGTTGGGCATACTATCAAAATGGGAGATATAGTTGCCTCGCAACAAAATATCGTGGTTTTGGATGAGGACGTGTTGAAATTATCAGAATTCCTTGGTGTGCCTATTCATGGTATTTTCGGACATGATATTTTTAGTAATTTCGTGGTTACTATTGATTTCGAGCATAAAATGCTCTCCTTAACAGATCCGGGTAAATTTAAGTATAAACGCTCAATGGGTACTATTTATCCAATCGTGTTAACGCAATCAAAACCTTATACCGATGCAATTGCGATGGTCAGCAATGATAATAAAGAGACTCCGATGCGCTTAGTGATTGATACAGGTGCAGGACATGCCCTCTTGTTGAGTACCAGAGAAAACGACCCAATCCAATTGCCCGGTAAAGTAATGAGGGCCAATCTGGGCAGAGGTTTGAATGGTGAAATTAACGGTCACATTGGCAGGGTAGATAAAATACGGATGGGGACACTCGAAATGAAAGATATTCTGGCTTCATTTCCTGACAGCCTTTCTTTCAGTATGAAATTCCCACCATCTACTGAGGGCAGACAAGGAAGCATTGGTTGCGAATTATTGAGACGCTTTACCGTAACACTCAACTATAGAGACGGCTACATGATTCTGAAACCTATCAAGAATCGCATCAAAGAGTCTTTTGAACATGATATGAGCGGCATGGATGTGCGGGCCAGAGGCGATAATTTTAATCAGTACTTTATTAATAAGGTGATGGAAAGCTCTCCTGCTTATGAAGCGGGTCTAAGAGAAGGTGATGAGATTATTTTCGTAAATAACCAGAATGTAAAAGACATGGCTATCAGCGAAATTTACAAAATTCTGTCAAGAAAAGAAGGGAAAGATGTAGAGCTTTTTATCAGACGTAAAGGAGAACTGAAATTTGCCAGTTTTAGATTAAGAAGAATGATTTAATAGATTTTACAAATATTAACACATGAAACGGGATAATTGCGGCGCAGTTATCCCGTTTTAATTCATACTTATTGGTTTATATCTTGAACCTGTTTAAACTTTTAATTTACTGCCGAGAATGAGTGGTCCGCCACCGCGGCTAGTTTTTGCTCAGATGAGACCGCGCGGCGTCCGCTAATTATTTCGTGCGTAGCAGAGCTACGGACGAAATAATTAGGCGAAATATGAGTGAAAACTAGACATTCGTAGGCCAAAGGAATAAGTTTAAACAGGTTCCTTTATTCTTAATCTCTGCGCAAGCTATATTTTTATTAATTTCGCATCAGATTTTATCATTGCATACCATGACAATTCTTATTTTAAATGCCCTGCTTGTCAACGAAGGGAAAATCGAACCCCGTGACGTATTCATTAAAGACGGCATTATTGAGCAAATCGGTTCTGATTTATCCGGTCTGAAAGCCAATCGTATCATTGATGCGACAGGAAAATATCTGCTTCCGGGTGTGATTGATGACCAGGTGCATTTCCGTGAGCCGGGGCTTACTCATAAAGCCACTATCTATACCGAAGCCAAAGCGGCTGTAGCCGGTGGTACTACCAGTTTTATGGAAATGCCCAACACAGTGCCAAATGCGCTTACTCAGGAACTATTAGCTGATAAATATCAGATTGGCGCAGAAACCTCTCTGGCCAATTACTCATTTTACATGGGTACGTCGAATGATAACTACGACGAAGTAATGCGCACAGATATTCAGAATGTGTGTGGCTTAAAGATTTTTATGGGGAGTTCAACCGGGAATATGCTGGTAGATGATGAACACGTGTTATCAAAGGTTTTTGCCAATTTCCCGGCTTTGATTGCTACGCATTGTGAAGATGAGGCAACCGTGAAGGCCAGATTGGAGAAATATAAAACGATGTATGGTGATAATCCACCGTATGATATTCATGCTATTATTCGAAATGAAGAAGCCTGTTATAAGTCTTCGTCAATGGCGGTAGAATTAGCCAAAAAGCATAAAACAAGATTACATATCCTGCACATTTCGAGCAGCGACGAAATCCCTTTGTTTGCTAAAGGCCCTATTGCAGAAAAACATATAACATCCGAAGTATGTGTGCATCACCTGTGGTTTGATGCCGAAGATTACAAGCAACTGGGTAATCAGATAAAGTGTAATCCTGCCATTAAACACGGGCATAAAGAGAAACTCTTTCAGGCCTTATTAGATGACCACTTTGATGTAATTGCTACCGACCATGCCCCTCATACCTGGGATGAAAAACAGCAGGCTTACTGGCAGGCACCATCGGGACTCCCTTTGGTACAGCATTCTTTGAATGTGATGCTTGAGTTTTATAAACAAGGTAAAATCTCTCTCGAAAAGATTGTACAGAAAATGTCGCACGCGGTAGCCGATTGTTTTCAGATTGAACGCCGGGGCTATATCAGAGAAGGGTACTGGGCTGATTTAACACTCGTTGATTTGAACCAGACTACGCTGGTAGATAAAAACAGCCTTTATAGCAAATGCGCCTGGTCGCCTTTTGAAGGCACAGAATTTCAGTCAAAAGTGACCCATACCATTGTATCGGGTAATATCGTTTTTGCTAATGGAAAATTTGATGAAAGCAAAAAAGGTCAGCGATTGAGATTTACCAGATAGAACATTAACTGCTTATTAACAGTTTTATGAATGGTGCTTTGTAACAATTGGAAGAAATACAACGTTATGCTTCCAAAACACAATGTTGAACCTGTTTAAACTTATTTCTTTAGCCTGCAAATGGTTATTTTTAGTTCATATTTCAGCTATTTATTTCGTCCGTAGCGCTGCTACGAACTCAATAAATACCTTCATCTGAACAAAAAATATCCGCGCGGCGTCCGCACATTTTCGGCATTAAATAAAAAGTTCAAACAGGTTCGTTATCAAACATAAAACTTAAAACAATGAAAAAATTACTTTTTGCCTTTCTATTATCAGGCTACACATTCGCAATTAATGCACAAGACAACATGGCAAAAGACCCCGTTAAGAAAATTGAGGTGACAGGTTCGGCAGAAATGGAAATTGTACCTGACGAAATTTACTTTTCTATTTCGCTAAAAGAATATTTTAAAGATGAAAAAAACCAGAAAGATAAGGTTACCATCGATGTTCTGGAAAAACAATTAATTGCTGCGGTAATAAAGGCTGGGTTTCCGCGAGATAACCTCACTATAAAAGCAATAACAGGTTATAGAACCTGGACGGGAAAGAAAAAGCCCTTGTATTTTCTGGAAAGCAAGCGATATATTCTGAAAATGAATAATCTCTATAAATCTGATGTGATTCTGGATGCAGTAGACGATAAGGGGATTGAATATGTGAACATTGACCATGTTGACCATTCACAAATCAAAGATTTC
The DNA here is from genome assembly GCA_943368815.1 of Cyanobium sp. NIES-981. GTDB lineage: Bacteria > Bacteroidota > Bacteroidia > Cytophagales > Spirosomataceae > Emticicia. The sequence continues at coordinate 5,906 of CALRLS020000036.1, read as the reverse complement.
AGAAAAGAAATAAAGATAAATGCCTTGAAGGCTGCCAAAGAAAAAGCTACCTATCTATTAGAGTCTATCAACGAAAAGGTGGGTGATGTATTGATAATTGAAGAACTGGACGACCAATATTACACCCCACAACCCATGATGACAAATATGCTAATGATGAAGGAAAGCGGTGATGCCGCTCCGATGGAAGATAGTAGCCTTGAATATCAGAAGATAAAACTAAGCTATAAGATGAAAGCGGCTTTTAAGATAAAATAATACGTCATTTGGCAGCCCTCTGATTAGAGGACTGCCAAATTCCTAAGCCCTGAACAACTCACCCTGAAAATATATCAAATCCCGCAAGGAATTAATACAGGCAATATTAATCCTGTTATTAATCAGATAAATCTGCTTATAAAACCGATTGAAATTCTCTCCTGTAAAAAAGCCCTTGCCTGCTGCTTGCAAGTCTTCGTTTAATAAGTATTTCTCGAAAGAGTCTCCTATTTCAAGATCCAATATTTTTGTTGGTAGAGTCAATTCGCCTGTCAAGGCTAATTCATTCTTTATATCCTGATACAATTCATCCAATTTATTCTCAACAGGTATGACTTTATACTCATCTAATGGCGAATTTTCTCTGATATAATTCAAAATATGGTCTATTCTGATTCTGAAATTACCTGATGCCCCCAGTTTCTCCATGAGTTGATAATACGTCTTCAATTTATTCCGGTACTCCACTTCCAATCCCTGTTTTTTTGCCACCTGAATCCCTAAGTTTAACCCTTTGCTTTCAAGAACAACGAGTCTTTCTTTCTGTGATTCTATTTCTTTTGATAGTTTTGCAAAAATACCTTCTGCTTCATCTTTATTATATTTTTCACCATCAAAATCAAAGGTTTTTGTTTGAATCTGCCCATTTTTTATTGCTTCCAATACCTGATTATCTTCCTGGTTCTGAAAATACGTATCCAGTAGTGTTTTATTCTCTTCATTAAAAATGTCGTTTGCTGTGAGTCCGTCAATTTCTTTATCCAATTCTTCCATTTCTATGTCAAACAAAAAACGGCCGTCATAAAAATGCATGAATATTTCCGGATACTTATATTGCTCACGTCTTTCGTCAATACTATTAACAAAGGCTGTTTTATTGATAAATTCAGTTGGCTTTTCAGCATTTTCCTGCACATCTCTGTACATCTGTGCAGTCAGTTCTTTTTGTAATTGATTAGGATTATTAAACAAAACCCAGGGAGACTCATCATTTATTTCGGCTTGTATCAAAACACTGTTAATATTATCCTCCCTGTCTTTTTGCTCGGGGTGAGACGACCATTGGTTTTTATAATAGACCCTGTTTTTAGGAGCCGTAATCTGCATATAATGGTCCGTAAGTACTGGTAATTCCTTTTGAGCAGCAAGACTCTTCTCTTTTATCATATACTCAATCATTACTGATTGTTTTTCGTAGATATTTTCCGTACGCTTTTGCTTTTCTATCAAAAAATTCAATTGGTCTATCACTCTGTTATAGGCTTCGTCTCCAAAACCTATTCTCCGCAAAGCCGAAATAGACGCAGCATTACCAGCAGCACTTACAGCTATTAAATCGGCATTATATTCCATCTCACGTGAAAGACCCATATAGCGGATATTGATTAATTCATAGGCTTTTCTGAGCAAAGCGCGCACACCATTTACCATAAACCGCGTAATACCCGCAAATATGCTGAATAGGCCTCCACTGGCAATCCATTTATCCAATAGTTCGTCCCATTTGTCGTATTCATATACCATATTATAAATGGCCCGGTTGACAGTGTATACATAGCTTCCTATTTTCATGCTTCGCTGGGAAAAATGACCAAATTCGTGTGCCAATACCGCTTTGAATTCGCTCATATTTACAGAGTTAACCAGGCCTAAGCCTATCTCAAGGTTTTTTCTAACCGGAAAAAACATACTCCAGAAACTGGAATTATAGAAAACAGCCGCATTTACATTAGGTACTATAAATACTTTTTTAGGAGAAGGCGATTTTACTTCTTTAACCAGACGATTGATAAATTCAAAAAGACGGGGGTGCTCTTCCTGCGTAATTTCTACACGATTATCATTAGTATCTTTCTGTACCGAAAAAATGAACTTAAGTAAAAAGGCCAGAAACATAAGCCCCAGACAGATAATACCACCACCGATAGCAAGCGTAAGCCAGTTGAAACGCAGACCTAAAATGCCAATGCCTCCGAGCAGACAGACATACATTAAACCAAAAGCCAGCGCTACAAGAACCAGATAGGTGATGAAAAATAATAGAATAGCTAATAAGACATTTTTTGCGTTTTTAGCAAAACTTTTTGAAGGATTCAAAAACGAATAATCAGCAATTTGTGGTTGAGGAGGATAGAAATTATTCATAAAATAGTCACTAGATTTATTTGCTTTAAAAATAGCAAAATGTAGACCATTTATTAAAATAATTTGATGAAAAGAATAGAAAAAGCCTGTTTCAGGCTTTTGGCTTAAAACAGGCTTTTATATTGATGCTTTATTTCTTATTCCTCCACACTCATCGCACGCTTATCCAGGTGTTCATCTAATGTCAGGCGGTCAATGCCTTTTTCTAACCAGTCCGGTGCAGGTTTGCCTTTCAGGTGGTAATCGAAGAACTCCATCATACGTATCGCATAATCTTTACGGTTGGGCAATTTAGCCAGACCGTGGTTTTCTCCTTTGTATTGTATCAATACAACAGGTTTTTTCAGACGGCGGAGTGCATTGTAGTACTCAATCCCCTGGGTAAAGTCCACGGCTCCATCAGCATCGTTATGCAACATTAAGAGCGGGGTATTTACTTTCTTTACATGATACAATGGAGAGTTACGGTTATATGCCTCCCAGTTTTCCCAGGGTGGCAATAAACGGCCTTGTGATGCCTCAAAGATAGCCCCGTTTGATGAACCACTATTTTTATAGATAAGGTTATACATCGAAATCATGTCCGTCAATGGTGCGCCAGCCGCGGCTGCCTTAAACATATTGGTTTGGGTAATAAGGAAGCTTGTCTGGTACCCACCCCAGCTATGCCCGTGAATACCCATTTTTGTTTCATCAATAATACCCGTTTTAATGGCAGCCTTTACACCCGGAATCACACACCAGACTGCTGACATACCAGGGTCGTTGAGTTTGTAGACAATATCCGGAATAAACACGGCGTAGCCATTAGAAGTATAAACGCTTGGATTCCAGCCTGTGCCTGAATAGCCGGGATTAGCAAAATTGTTCAGCGTTTGCGAAAGTTTCTCGTAATAATAAATAATAGTAGGATATTTCTTGCCCGCTTCGTAGCCTGCCGGTAAAAACAATGCTCCTTGCAGTTTATCTCCTTTATCGCTCTTGTAATCAATCAATTTTACAGAAGGAGACCATGCATATTTGTCCAGCGATGGCGTATTCTGGCTAATCTTCTGTGCATTTTCAAGATTCACCGAAGTGCTTAGATAATATTCAGGAGCCGTTTTAAATGTTTGGCGCGTATATACAAAAGCATTGGTATTTTTTGCTTTGGCAAGGCTACCAACCGAGGTGTCTTCCCATAACAAACCTTTTACTTGTCCGTTTTCCAGTGCTATAAAGCCGCTCTTTTTAGTCCATTCGCCATAAGTTTTAAAGTATTGCGTTTTGGCTAAATCAATGCCTTTTTCTTCCGGATCAAGCACATAGCGGTTCTGGTAACGGATTTGTTCGGTTTTACCGTTCTTTGTTAAATTCTGTGAGGTGGTAGTGCCGTCTGCTGATAATTGCCAGATGTCCCAACCATCACTTACTAATACAAAGCGACTATCGCTTGTCCAACCTATTACAGGATAAGGAGGCTTGCGCACATTATGGTCGTCTTCTACATCAATAAACGAAGTACCTGTCTTATCAGAAATATTACGTGAGGTCTGGCTGTTCAAATCAAATACTATCCAGTTGCCATCTTTCCAGTATAAGAACTTGGTGCCATCAATAGAAGCACTAGGGTTAGCATAAAAATCCGGAATATAATGTTTCTCTATTACTTTGCTCCGCTTTCCGGTTTTCAGGTCAACTATGTATACATCTGTATAATTCTGTCCGTCAAGGTTATTATCTAATTCATAATTAGAAATATCCTGCCCGATACCGTATAATTGCTTAGGCGCAATATTCAGGTTTTTAAGGGTACTATCCGTCAATCTCAGGAATTTCTTGCTGCTCGCATCATAATTAGCGATAAAACTGAAATTCTTATCCTGTGTCTCCTGCACCTGCTGACGTGATTGCAAGCGTTTATCCTGCCAGTGCCAGATGGTCATATCCGGTTTTTCTTTGTCTGCATCAGGTGCAACAGCTACTTTCTTCGTAGAGTCTGTCTTAACTTTAGCAATGGCTTTGGTTAAATCGTCAATCGTTTTTATACTTGTATCAGCCTTTATCTTAGCCAGTTTTTCGGCATCACTACTTTCTTTTTTAGTAGTGTCTTTTTTGGCTTCGTTTTTTGGTGTTTCTTTCCTGGTCAATTCTGTTTTGGCAATGCCAAAAAATAAGCGTCCTAAATCTTCTGACCAATAAGGTGTTCTGTTTGCACTGATTGTCATACCTTTCGGGAAAGCAGCTGAATCTTTCTTAGGTTCATAGATAAGCAGTTCAGGCATAGTGTTGAAGTTTTTAACTCCTGCTACACTATTCAGTTCTGTTTTGTATTTTTCATCTTTTATACCTTTCAGAAAAGCCAGTCCGTCTCCTTTTTCAGTCCAATTTAATGATTTATAGCTGGCTTTATCATTATCGAGAATCATCACTACATTCGTATTCATATTGCGCAACCATAAGCCATTTCCTGCTTTTTCAGCCGCATCTACAGTTAATGCCAGCCAGTCGCCCTGTTTATTGAATGAGTATTCTGAAATATTACCGATGTTCTGGGTTTTAGCGCTTGCCAAATCAAACAATAATAAATCTGACCCTTTTGGTCCATCAGCATTAGGCCCTGTCGGCGTATTTGCGGCTGTCAGATGCAAGGCCAATACCGAAGATTTTTCGCCATTAAAAGCAAAAGACTTTACTCTTTCAAATTCGGTTTTCTTTTTGTTGGTGAGGTTTATCAGGAAAACCTTATCAGGCAAAGGTTTACCACCCGGTTTAGCTGCTGCTTTCTTGTCTTTATCTTTCGGATATACCTTGAATGCAAACCATTTGGCATCGTCCGAGAAACTCATATTAAAAAAAGTACCTGAGCCAATCGGGTATTTGATTTTGGTGGTATCGCTCGTTTTGCGAATAACGATTTCGGCATCACCTTCATTAGGATTCAATACATAAGCAAACCATGCACCGTCAGACGAGAGTTGTGTACCCCCAAAAGCCGGAATGGCTTTCCATGATGCTACGTCTTTCCATGTAAGCGGTGGTTTAGGTTTGTCTTGCGCCAGTACAACAACCGAGCAGAGTAGTAAATAAGCGATGAAGTATTTTTTCATTGTTTAAGGGGTTTCGAACCTATTTAAACTTATTTCTTTTGCCTACAAATGGCTCTTTTCCGCTCCGACCAAAATATTTTTTTCGTCCGTAGTGCTACTACGCACTTAATAAATATTTTGGCCGGAACAAAAAATAGCTCATTTTCGTCATTAAATAAAAAGTTTAAACAGGTTCATTAATTATGATTCTATAAAAATATAACAATTTTTTAAAACAGAAAAACCTCGTAGATTATCGGGCATTATTAAGCGATATAGTTGCTGGTTACTCTACACTACTAAAAAAGAAAAGAGGTTACAGAAATTGTACTTTTGTAGTTCGAACAAACAAAATGACAATGACTGCAGACCTCAGAGGCGAAATTAGAGGAATTTTAGACCAAATACAAATTGTAAAGAATGCCAGACGGAAAG